>JAKAUH010001141.1 GCA_021818605.1 Planctomycetota bacterium | reverse complement strand
CCGATCTATCCGGCTCGGTGTGGAGGAAATCCAGGAAGAGTTCGACCGGTTCAGGGTCGGAGGGATCGGCCGAGGTCAGGCACCAGAGGGCTAATATCTGCACTTCAAAATCAGTGCCGCGGGCCAGCGAGCGAATCACCGCCAGGGCCTCGGCACCCTGGGGACCCGTCAGCAGCGAGCTGTCCTGCATCGCGCACTGGAAGACGTCGGAAAGTAGCTCCGACGCGAGCTTGTGGGACGTCGCCGGGCTCACGAACACGCGCAGAAGGTCCCTTTCGGCGCGGACTCCGAGTTGGGAGATCGTCTGATGTGCCCTTTGGCGTTCGTTATCATTGACGGAACCGAGCCGGCCGATCATCGCGTGAATCAGCTTGGACCGGGCTTCGCCGCCGATGGCGTTGAGCGCCTGGGCCGCGGCGAACGACGCCTGGGCAGCCAGGTTGCTGGAAAGATCGTGGGTCAGCGCGACGGCCAGCAACGGGCGGATCGCGGACTGAGGGGGCGGGGCAACCTGGACCACGGCCATCGCCGCGTACATCCGGACCATCGGGTCGGGATCCGCCAGGCGGCCGACCAGAAGCGGAATCCATCGCTCGGCCTGGGCCGGGAAGGCCGGGAGCAGGGACGCGGTCGCGTGTCGAACACCCGGTCGCGGATCGTCCAGCGCCGAGATCAGCACCCCGAGCGCATCGGGATGGCGGAGCAGCGCGCGGCTGGTCGTGAAATAGTAGGTCATCCCGCCGTCTGGCAACCCGCGCATCCCATTCTGACACCGGGATTGCATCAACTTCTCCGCGGCCGCTTCGCGAAAGGTTGGGTCGGGACTCTTCAAGGCGGCCAGCAGCCGATCGATGACCTCGAACTCCGCCAGAGCCTGCGGCGGAATCGCGTGGAGAGCGCCGATCCGAATCCGGGAATCCTGATCCTCGAGCAGCGCCAGTAGCGCGCCATGAAGGCCGCGCGGAAGTCGGGAGTACTGCTGGATCGTCCTCAGCGTGGCGAGTCGGACTTCAACATTCCTATCTCGAATCAAACCGCCGAGCGCCTCAAGCCCGCGCGTCGAGTCGTCATTGAGGCAGAGCAGGATCTCCGCCGCCTTGGTGCAAACCTCGCTGTCCACGTCGCGGGCCGCGGCGTAGACCAGCGGAAACAGCGCCCTGGCCCTCGACGAGGTCGCCCGGATCGCACCCATCTGCAGCCCCTGAAGAATACCCTGGAGCATGGCTCGACGAACGATGGAGTCGGGCGACCGCGACAGGTCCGCGACGGCCTGCTCGGCGGGCTTGCCGATCCTGGTCAGAGTGAATGCCCAGGGGCAGGTTCGATCGCCCTTTACGCGCGAGGCGGCGACCAGCGCGTCGATGGCACCCTCCGCTCGACGACCAAACTGGCCGATCGCGTTGCACGCCGCAACTCGGACCCGGAGATCCGGATCATCGAGCAGCCTCGTCAGAGCCGGAAGGCTTCGCGCGGGATCGGTGTTGATCGCGCCCACGATCGTCGCCGCCTGAGCCCGGTTCGCCGGGTTCGGGTCACGGCAGGCTTCGATCAGGATCGGCAGTAACGGGCGGGCATCGCCCCAGTAGATCGAATTCAACTGCTGGAAGAACCGAGTGCGGGACGCTGGCGTGCCCTCGTGCCAGTCGGTGGCGGCTTCCCGGATCACTCGGTCAGTGTCCCCCTGCGCCAACGCGGACGAATTCAGCATCGCCGCGGCGGCTGCCACGATCAGCACGATTGGCCGCCACTCTCCTGCGTGTCCCCGCATCGAATCAGACTCCTTGCTTGTGGTGTGGACCTATCGGCGTCTCGACCCACTCGAATCCATCATCAGGCTGGGGACGGAACGGGTGAGCCGGTGAAACGATCACCGGGATCGGAATCAGCAACGGACGAAGAACGCAGGTGACGGCGTTCGCGGCGGCGGTGACGACCTCCGAGTCGCGATCACCGAGGGCGACAACAAGGCGTGGGAGCGCGGCGACGGCCTCGGGACGCCCGGCGGCCAGGGAGAGCGCCGAGGCGGCGGCCACGCGGACCTCGGGGTCGGGATCATCCAGGCATCGCGCGATCTCGACGACGGGCACGATCTTCGTTCCTCGCCAGTCGGTCAGCACACCCAGCGCCTTCACGCGGACCTCGACGTCAGTGTCGTGCATCGCCGCGACCAGCTCTGTCCGCGCCATCGGGCCGAGAGCGCGCAGGCTCTCCGCGGCCTCGAACGCGATTTCCCTGGTTGATCCCTGGGTTGCCAGCCGGACGAGATCCGGGACCGCGGACCTTGCCGCCTGGCCGAGCCGCCTTAGCGTCTGCGCGGCCGTGAGCCGCACGCGCGAGTCGGGGCCAGAGAGCGCGGCCGTCAATATGGGGACTGCTGATCGGGCATCCGGCCCGATCCGGCCGAGGGCATACGCGGCGATCAGCCGGATCGGCGCGCTTTTCAGAGTCTCGTAATTGTCCTCATCGCTGCCGGTCGCCACTTGATGAGACTCGAGGGCCTCGATCAACGCGGGAACCGCGGTCTTTGCATCCGGCCCGATATTCCCCAGCGCCTCGGCGGCGAACCAACGAACGCGACAATCTTCATCCTTCAGGAACGGCACGAGCACCGGAACGGCGCACGCTGCCTCGCGGCCAAAGCCGCCGAGAGCCCGGATCGCGGCCAGTCGCAATGGATCCGTCCCCTTGTCGCTCCGGCCGACAATGTAATCGAGTTGGAACGGGTGAAACGTCAGCCCGTCAACGGGCAGGCGACCGCCCTCAGTTTTCACTGTTTTGATGAGTGCCGGGAGGACCAGCTCCGGCTCGGCGTGAAGCACGCCCAGTGTCTCGGCTGCCGCCCAGCGAACTCGGAACTCGCGATCCGTAAGGCATGGCAGGAGAGAGCGGGCGAGCAGCGAGCTCAACTCGCGTCGGCGTCTCTGCCCTTGCGGGTCGGTCCATGCTCGCGGCGCGCGGCTGCCGTAACCTGAGTTTTCCGCGGCAGCAAGCGGCTCGGCGAGCATCTGGAGAACCTTCAACGTCTCAAATCGCAGGCTGGCGTCGCGGTCCTGAAGCCCGTTCACCAGCGTCGGGATCATTGGCGGCTTGATGACGTGGGCGAGCCACTGTCGCTCCAGTTCTTCGTCTTTTCCTTGATCCGAACGCAGGAAGTCCAGGAAGAGTGACGCCACGCTGGCGTCGGATGGGTCGATTGTTGCGAGGACCACCAGCGCCATCATCCGAGTAGCGATGTCCTCGGAGCCCGCGAGCGAGCGGAGCGTCGAGACAGCATCCAGAGCCGCGGTCCTTCGTGAACGCGGGTCGAACAGGGAGTCGTCCTGCATTGCCCTGATCCCGAGGAACCCGATGGCCTCGACCTGAAGGATCCGGGGCGACCGCGGATCGGCCACGACCTTGAGCAGGTCGTCGACGACGGAATCACCCATCGCCAGGAATGCCTGCCTGGCGTGGTTGCGTTGAGCCTCGTCGAGGGCCTTGAGCCGGCTCAGGAGCAGGCGGAGCACCTTGGCTTTTGCCGAGCCGCCCATGGCCGCCAGCGCGGTGGACGCGTCGATCGCTGCCTGCTGACCCTCCTGGTTCTTCACATCGAAACCGGCGACGACGGCAGATCGG
>JAKAUH010000557.1 GCA_021818605.1 Planctomycetota bacterium | reverse complement strand
GGGAGCGGCGGACGTCCCTTGAGCACCCGTTCCTGAAGGGCCGGCGGGAACCCGCCAGGCGGCTGACCGAGACGACCCTCGAAGAACTCGACCACGCTCTCGGGGAACGCCAGCTCGCGCTGCGGGTCGAGGATGTCGTCGCGCGTCAGACGGTTGGCGACGACGAAGAGCGCCATGTCGCCCACGACCTTCGAGCTGGGCGTCACCTTGATGATGTCGCCGAAGAGCTGGTTGACCTCGGAATACGCGGCACAGACCTCGTGCCATCGCGACGCCAGCCCCAGCGCCTTGGCCTGTTGATAGAGGTTCGAATACTGGCCGCCGGGCATCTCGAGCTCGTAAAGCTCGGCCGCCGGCGACCGCGGGCCCGACTCGAACGGGGCATAAAGCTTGCGGACCTCCTCCCAGTACTGGCTCATCTGGATGAGCGCGGCAGGGTCGAGGCCGCTATCGCGCGGGGTGAAACGCAGCGATTCGACCAGGGCATTAAGGCTCGGCTGCGACGTCAGCCCCGACATCGAGGCGACCGCGCCGTCGGCCACGTCGAGTCCGACGTCGGCGCCCCGCAGCACGCTGGCGGCCTGCGCCCCGCCGATGTCGTGGGTGTGGAAGTGGATCGGCACGCCGACCTCCTCGCGCAGGGCCTTGACCAGCCGCTCGGCGGCCGCCGGCTTGCACAGACCGGCCATGTCCTTGATCGCGATGAAGTGGGCGCCCAGGCGCTCGAGCTCGCGGGCGAGGTCGACGTAATAGCTCAGGGTATACTTGGTGCGCGCCGGGTTCAGGATGTCGCCGGTATAGCAGATGGCCGCCTCGCACAGGGCGCCGGCCTCGCGCACGGCCTCGAGCGCCAGTGCCATGTTGGGCACCCAGTTGAGCGAGTCGAACACGCGGAACAGGTCGATCCCGGCCGAGGCGGCCTCGCGGGCGAAGGCGCGCACGACGTTGTCGGGGTAACTGGTGTAACCGACCGCGTTGGCGCCGCGAAGGAGCATCTGAAAGAGGATGTTGGGGATCCGTTCGCGAAGCTGGGCCAGCCGCTCCCACGGGTCCTCCTTGAGGAACCGCATCGCCGTGTCGAACGTTGCGCCGCCCCACATCTCGATGGAGAAGATCCCCGGGCAGAGCCGGGCGTAGGCGTCGGCGACCGTCAGCATGTCGCGGGTACGCACGCGCGTCGCCAGTAGCGACTGGTGCGCATCGCGAAATGTGGTATCCGTGAGGAACAGGGGTTGCTGTTCACGGACCCAGCGCGCAAAGCCCTCGGGCCCCAGCGCCTTGAGCTTCTGCCGTGTGCCGCGCGGCGGCGTGGCCAGCTGGTCGAACCGCGGCGGCGAGGGCTCGGGCGGCGTGCGGTAAGCCTGGGGACGCGTCACACCGGGGAAGCCGTTGACCGTTACCTCGGCGAGGTAGCTCAGCAGCTTCGTCGCCCGGTCCTGGCGGAGCGGGAAGTTGAACAGCTCGGGCGTCTCGTCGAGGAACCGCGTGGTGCAGTCACCCGACAGGAACGTCGGGTGGGTCATCACATTGAGCAGGAACGGGACATTTGTCTTGACGCCCCGGACGCGGAACTCCTGGAGCGCCCGCTCCTGCCGCCGCGCCGCGTCGATGAACCGGCGGCCGTAGGCGCTGATCTTCACCAGCAGCGAGTCATAAAACGGCGTGATGATCCCACCGGTGATGGCCGGGCCGCCATCGGTGCGGATTCCCATGCCGCCGACCGCACGGTAGTGCGTGATCCGGCCGTAGTCGGGTGTGAACTTGTTCTGGGGATCCTCGGTGGTCACCCGGCACTGGAGCGCGAAGCCCTGCACCTGCACGGCGGACTGCTCGGGCAGGGCAATGTCGGGATGCGACAGCGACGCCCCGCCGGCGATCAGGATCTGGCTCTTGACCAGGTCGACGCCGGTGACGATCTCGGTGACAGTGTGCTCGACCTGGATGCGGGGATTGACCTCGATGAAGTAGAACGCTCCGGTCTCGACGTCGAGCAGGAACTCGACGGTCCCGGCGTTCTCATACCCGACGTGGCGGCCGATCGCGACGGCGGCGTCACAGATGGCCTGGCGCGTGGCCGGATCCAGTCGCGGCGCCGGGGCGATCTCGACGATCTTCTGATGCCGGCGCTGGACCGAGCAGTCGCGCTCGTACAGGTGAAGCAACTTGCCGTGCCGGTCGCCGAGGATCTGGACCTCGATGTGCTTGGCGCGGCGAAGGAACTTCTCGATGAAGACGTCCGGGACGCCGAAGGCGGTGCCGGCCTCGCGACGGGCCTGGTCGATGGCGCCGTCGAGGGCGTCGGGCGACTCGACGACCCGCATGCCTCGGCCGCCGCCCCCCATCGACGCCTTGATGATGACCGGATAGCCGAGCTTCGAGGCCAGGCTCGCCGCTTGCGGGCCGGGCTGCACCGGCTCGTCGCTGCCCGAGAGCACGGGAATCCCGGCCTCGCGCGCCAGCTTGCGCGCGGCGACCTTGTCGCCGAGCTGGTCAAGCACCTCGGGCCTCGGGCCGATGAACGCGATGCCGGCCGACGCGCAGGCGCGGGCGAACTCGGCGTTCTCGGAGAGGAACCCGTAGCCCGGGTGGATCGCGTCGACTCCTTTTTCCCTGGCCAGCTCGACGATCGCGTGGATATCCAGGTAGCTGCGGATCGGCTCGCCCGGCCGGCCGATCTCGTAGGCCTCGTCGGCCTTGAGCCGGTGCGTGGCGAATCGGTCCTCGTGCGAGTAGATCGCGACGGTGCGGATGCCCAGCTCGTGGGCGGAGCGGAAGACCCGGATCGCGATCTCGCCGCGGTTGGCGGCCATCAGCTTGCGGAACTCGATCATCAATCAAACCATCCCGTTGATCTAGGGGGCCTGCGGGCGGCCGGGGCGACCGCCTGTCGTGGTCCTCGGGGCCAGTGGTGGTGCCCGCCGGGCGGGCTGCGAGGAGTGAGTGGTTGGTCCCGTCTCGAACGGCCCGTGGAGTCAGTATTCCTCGTCGTCCTCGGCCTCGACGGGGTTCACCAGGCTGCCGATGGGCTCGATCGTTGCGACGACCAGATCCCCCGGCCGGAGGTACGTCCCCGTCGCCGAGCCCACGCCCGACGGCGTCCCGGTGGCGATCACATCGCCGGGTTGAAGCGTGATCATCTGAGAGATGAACGACACCACCGCCGCCACGGGGAACACCATCTCGGCCGTGCTCGCGTCCTGCTTGATCTCGCCGTTGACCGAGAGCTGGATCGGCAGCGCTTGCGGGTCGGGAACGGCATCGGCGCACAGGATGCACGGGCCCATCGGGCAGAACGTGTCGTGCCACTTGCCGTGCATCCAGTCGAAGAACTTGTCCCGCTCGCGCGGTTTTCGACCCGGGTTCGGCTTGTATGAGCGGTCGCTGATGTCATTGACGATCGTGTACCCGGCGATGTACTGAAGCGCATCGTCCTCGGCGACATGACGGCACTGCCGGCCGATCACGATGCCGAGCTCGCACTCCCAGTCAATATGGTCGGGCGAGACGCGAGGCAGGATGATCGGGACCCCCGGGCCGGTATGCTTGGTGCTGATGTCCATCATGCAGCCGCGGCGCGCCGCGTGGTTGGGTTTGCGGGTAACGCCGCCGCGCTCGAC
>JAKAUH010001159.1 GCA_021818605.1 Planctomycetota bacterium | reverse complement strand
CCCAAAGCCGACCTTTCGGCCTTGCGCCGAAGAATCAGGCCGCAAGGGATTTACCGGTTGTGCTGGACTGCCTGGGTTGTTGAGAATAGGAGATCGAGACGGTTTGCACAAGCAAGGCCATCTAGGGGTACTCGGTTAAGTCTCCGCTCGGGAGGATCGAGGTCCCATCAAGGGAGGGTCGGCGGGAGGAAGGGAGTAGAGCATGTACGGCAGGCACTTACGAGGATTCTTACATGTCTCAACAAGGTCGACTTTGGGTTGGCGGGGTGGCGATGTTCCTGGTCGTCATCCAGCCGCTGGCTCGGGCGGGCGCGGGGGCCTGGCAGAGGCCGGTTGCCCCCTCGGGTCAGCAGGGGCAGGTTTCAGCGTCCGGCCAGTCGCCAGCGGTGGCGGGCGGGGCGAACATGGTTCCGCGCGACGAGGTTGTGTACCAGACGGTCCATGACACGGTCTGCGAGCAGGTTCCCGAGACGCGGATGGTGACGCGATACCGCACCGAGTACCAGACGCGGACGGTCCCTGTCACGCGGACGGTGTACGAGCAGGTGCCGGTCACCGGGACGCGGGTCGAGCACCGGACCGAGTACCGGCCGCAGACGGTGCCGATCCGCCGGTCGGTTACCGAGCAGGTGCCGGTGACGGAGAACCAGCAGGAGCTCGTCACCGAGTTCCGCACGGAGACCGTCCCCGTCACCCGGTGGGTGCAGGAGGTCGTCAAGGTCAAGCGCACGGTGACGGACTATGTGCCGAAGCAGCAGACGGTGAACCAGACGCGGACCCGGATCGAGATGGTTTCGGTGCAGCAGAAGCAGACACACTACCGAACCGTCTCGGCGATGAAGACCGTCAAGCAGATCCAGTATCGGCCGAAGACCATCACGGTGATGGTCCCGCGCACCGTGACGAAATCCATCCCGCAGCCGTACACCGAAACCGTCCCGGTGACCTCGATGCGCCAGGTGGTCGAGTACCAGGGCGGTTACGAGTCGTGCATGGTGCCGGTCACCACGATGGTCCCGGCCTGCGCGACCATGGCCCGCGGCGGACACTGCGGCCACCGGTGCGGCCATCGCTGCGGCGGCGGGTGCGGCAAGTGCGCCGGGTGCGGGCCGGTCACGAATGTCGCCGCGACTTCTTACGTCTGCCAGCAGGTGTACGTCTCCCGGCCCGTCGTGCGCAGCATCCCCGAAACGACCCAGGTGCAGCAGACCCGCACCCGGCTGGTTTCCGTCCAGCAGGTGGAGCAGGTCCCCGAGAGCCGCACCGAGATGGTCCCCGTGACCGTCGATGTCCAGGTCCCCGAGCAGCGCGTCGAGCCGTACGAGGTCTCGGTGACAGTCCAGCAGCCGAAGCAGATCACCGAGACCGTGCCCGTCACGACCACGGTCATGGTCCCGCAGCAGCGGGTCGAGACGGTCCCGACGGTGCAGGTCCGGCAGGTGACCGAGGATGTCACCCGGCAGGTCGCGATCACCCGGACCGTCCAGGTCCCGGTCACCACGATGATCACGCGCCAGCGCCAGGCGACGGTGGAGGAGATCCAGGAACTCCCGGTCACCCTGGCGGTCCGGGTGCCGTTCACGACCCTGACCACACAGCCGCGTCAGGTGACCGAAAGCGTCACGCGGCAGGTCGCGGTCAACGTCCCCGAGGAGGTGCCCGTGACGGTCATGACCACCCGGCAGAAGCAGGTCACGCGCCAGGTCCCCGTGACCCGCCGGGTGATGGTCCCGGCAGGCTCCGCGGTCGCGGCATCGCCGCAGCGTTGAGAGGCTGTGGCCTCGCCGGATTCGTGGATCAGGCGGAAGACGCTGGCGCACCGGCGACCGACGTTGCCGGTGCGCCAGGCGGTTCGGGTCGTCTCCGAGTCATGCTCGATAGCTTCACCTTTGCATAAGCTACAGCGAAGGAAAAAAGGGGACTGGCTCCCGGCCCGCCCGAACCACGAAACCGCCTCCGAATGCGTCAGGGCCGGGTGCATGGCCCCTTTTTCCGTGGGCGAGCCAATCGCAATGCGCTCTAACCAACCGACAGGCGCTCTGGAGCCTGACCGACGCGACGGCCGGCCACGGCTCTCGAGACAGACTCTGAGTCGAATGGCGCTGAAATAAGCGCAAGTCCTGACTAGCCATTAGGTTACGACCAAATACGTCATTATTGAAACAGTGTCACCTACATGGAATTAATCGTACATTATTGAGAATCAGCCGGCTTTTGTGTAAAAACAACGAATGAGCACCTTTAGCTTAATTCACTTGGCCTGATCGGCGGCTTTCTGTAAACCGATGACTGCCAATTAGTTGCTCCCTAAGTCAGCGCCATTCGACTCTGAGTCTGTCCCGGAAGGAGCTTTGCCGGATTCGTGGTACAGCCTCCAGCGATCGGTGTCAGGTCGGCAGAGCGCGAAGGTCGGCGGAATCCTGGCCCGGAGCCGCGCGGGGCTCGGTGCGTGTCCTTCATCATCGGCGTGGCCGAGCACGACCCAGCCAATCCGCCCGTCGTCGGTCAGGCTCCTCGTCTGACACGGGCGGGGCCGGGCCGGTCCGGCCGGCCGCCCGCGTCAGGCTGAGAGCCTGACCTACAAGCCCGGAGCACGACCCAGCCAATCCGCCCGTCGTCGGTCAGGCTCTTAGCCGACACGGGCGGGTCCGATCCAGTCCGGTCCGGTCCGGTCCGGTCCAGTCTGGTCCGGCGGCCCGGCGCAGCCGGCCCGGCCGGTGGCGACGGCCGCCCGGTCCCGGGCCCGTTCCGCCGACCGGGCCGGGAACTGCGGATGACCCGCGATTCACCTGCACAACACGGCCGGCCTCGCCTGGTTCGCAGCGCTGATCCACTTCAAGCCGATGATCCCATAAAAATGCGGCAAGGGGACCGTCGCCTTCAGGCGACGGAGTCGTCACGGTGTAATGCCTCGCGACAACCCGATTGTTCCCGATGATTCGGGATTCCGGTCGGAACCGGCCCGTACCGGCCCGTACTGGCCTGGCCCCTGTCCGAACCGTCGCGGCGGGGCCGGGGGATGGATGCGATCACCCCGGACCGCCTGGAACTCGGCCACGACCCCACTCCAGACCCGGCCCGCAGTCGCAGTCAGTCGGTGGAGGGGCCGGCTATTGCGGCGATCCGGGCGCATGCTATCGGACGCCAGCCAGGCCGGCCAGGTTTCCTGGACAGCGACAGGGGATCGGAGTGGAAGGGCGACGTAATTGCCGGAAGGCGAACTGGCACCGACTCAGGCACAAAAACGCCGGTCGTATTCGCGCGAGATCCTCGTCAAAATGGCTGCATAGTCGGCCCGGGCCGCGCCGGCATCGACCCATTCGAAGGGGTAAGGCTCGTCGTTCGTGGCCTTGAAATGAAGGAAGAGAAAATAGTCAAAGGATGGAACCACGTCGCGCTCGAGTCGAACCAGGGCACTCGCCGCCTCTTGCACCGGGTGCTTCGCCTTCTTCCCATCTGTTGGATACTCACGGTCTCCTTCGTATGATGTATAGCGCTCCGCATGGTTGATGCCGACGATCCCGACGGAGATCGGATTCCCGCCGCCTCGCCGGAAGTGATCCACCTGCCCGCGCAGGTCGCTGCCGACTCGGTCGATCTGCTTGATCATCGACTTGGCCAGG
>JAKAUH010001148.1 GCA_021818605.1 Planctomycetota bacterium | reverse complement strand
CCTACCGAGCGTTGGGGCTGGAGTTGCCCACCTACGACTTCTGGGAGTTGCTCCGCACCGACCCGGCCCGGTTGACGCAACAACTGTCAACCCCAGGAGATGCCGAGTGAGACAATCCCGTGTTCGGCGAGGAGTGTCCTTTCCGCCGTTCGAGCGCTCGCAGGGCCGGCCAAGAGGAGGTCGTCTTGACCTAACATGTTATAGATCAGGAAGATGCTACGAATCGCACCCGAATTGTCAAAGAGCCGAACCGACTCTGATATAGACGTCGGCCGGCCAGGTTTATTCCCCCCTTTTTCCATTTTTTCTGTTTTTCTGCGCAGGTTATCTCAAATGACGGGGTTTGCGGGTCTGGCCGCGACCGACAGCTTTTTGGAATCCAGAAATGGCCTGGACAGGGTAACAGTGTACGTTAGGATGAGACACGCCCCGATTCCGGGGAATGAGGTGAGTGAGGATTGATGCTGCGGCGAGCACGGATCTGGCTGCTCCCTCTCATTCAAAAAGGAGTTGAGGAATGAGCGCGGTGCGAGTCCTGGTCGGTACACGGAAGGGCGCCTTCGTTATCACGTCGGACGGACGACGGGACCGGTGGGAGGTCAGCGGCCCATTTTTCGCGGGGTGGGAGATCTACCACGTCAAGGGCTCTCCGGTGAATCCGGACCGGCTGTATGCTTCGCAGTCGACCGCCTGGTTCGGGCAGATGATTCAGCGCTCCGACGACGGGGGCAAGACCTGGGCGCCGGTCGGGAACGAGTTCCAGTACGACGGCGAGATTGGCACTCACCTCGGGCACGACGATCAGCAACACCTCTGGAAATTCAAGCGCGTGTGGCACATCGAGCCCTCTCTGACCAACCCGGACGTTGCTTACGCCGGTGTCGAAGATGCGGCGATGTTCGTCTCCGAGAACGGAGGCCAGTCCTGGCATGAGCGGACCGGGATGCGGTGCCACGACTCCGGAGCGCGCTGGCAGCCGGGAGGCGGGGGCATGGGGCTGCACACCATCCTGCTGGACCCGGTCCATCCCGGTCGGATCTACATTGCGATTTCGGCCGCCGGGGCCTTTCGCAGCGACGACGACGGCGCGACCTGGCGCCCGATCAATCGGGGGCTGGTGTCGAATTTCATGCCGGTCCCGAACGCCGAGGTGGGGCACTGCGTCCACCGGATCGCCTTTCATCCGTCCCGGCCCGACGTCCTGTTCATGCAGAAGCACTGGGATGTGATGCGCAGCGACGACGGCGGCGATTCATGGCGCGAGGTGAGCGGGAACCTGCCGACGGACTTCGGTTTCGCGCTCGGCATTCATGCCCACGAACCCGACACGGTGTACGTCGTGCCGATCAAGAGCGACTCCGAGCACTTTCCGCTCGACGGAAAGCTGACCGTCTATCGCAGCCGCGTGGGCGGGAACGAGTGGGAACCACTGACCAGTGGCTTGCCGCAGAAGGACTGTTACGTCAACGTGCTTCGCGGAGCCATGGCCATCGACTCGCTGGCCTCGTGCGGGGTGTATTTCGGCACCACGGGCGGCCAGGTCTATGCGTCGGCCGATTCCGGCGACTCCTGGACGCCGATCGTCCGCGACCTGCCGGGCGTCCTTTCGGTGGAGGTGCAGACGCTACGATGATTCGCGTCGTCCTTCCCCATCACCTGCGCACGCTCGCCCAGGTCGAGGGCGAAGTGGGGCTCGAGATCCAGGGCGTGGTGACGCTGTGCTCGATCCTCGACGCCCTGGAAGTCCGCTACCCGGTGCTCCGCGGCACGATCCGCGACCATGCGACCCAGGGCCGGCGTCCGCTCCTGCGATTCTTCGCGTGCGCGGAGGACCTGTCGCTGGAACGTCCCGATACGCCCCTACCCGAGGCGGTGGCCCTGGGAGTCGAACCCTTTCTGATCGTCGGCGCCATCGCCGGCGGTTAGAGGAAGCTCAGATCGGCCCGAGTCGGCCGCCGCGCCGCCGGACTTGGTGCCGCGTCCGGCCGTCTGGTAAACTGATGCGATCTTCGGGAAGTCTCTCGGTTCGGCGAACCGATCGGGCACGGGGATCGTATTCAGACTGGAGCACTGCGCTGTGAACCGGACGGACTGGCCGTGTACGCGTTCACGCCTGGATGCGTGTAGCATCGGCCGCGCCGTGGCCGTGCCGCTTTCCCCGGCCGTCGCTCCCACCTGGTGATCGCTTCTGTTGGAGGATCGTCCTTGTTTGCGGGACCCATCATCGCGCGGGAGGTGCTGACTGCCCCCCGCTCGTGGCGCTATTATCTCGGCCGCGCATCGTTCTCGTCGATTCTGTTCATTCTGATGTGGACGGCCTGGCAGTCGCTGATCGGCTGGCAGACGATTCGTGAAGTGGGCGTCCTGGCGCGGTTCGGGGGACTGCTCTACCTGATCTTCGCGATCCTCCAGTTGACGCTCATGCTCTTCTTCGCCCCTCTGTTCACCGCGGCGGCCGTCGCTTACGAGAAGGACCGGCGCACGCTGAACCTGCTGTTGATGACCGACCTCTCCGATCTGGAGATCGTGCTGGGCAAGCTCGTCGCGGGACTCCTGAATGTCCTCACGATCCTGGCGGCCAGCGTCGGATTGATGATGATCTGTACGCTATTCGGCGGCATCTCGTTCGCCCAGGTGACGAACCTTTTCCTCGTCACGGCCGCGTCAGGGATCGCCGGCGGTGCGCTGGGACTGGTGATCGCGCTGTGGCGAGATCGGACGTTCCAGTCCATCTCGCTCACGATCCTGATGGTCGTGTTCTCGGTGGCGGGCGTGGAGGCCATCGCCCTGGCGTATCCCGACTTCCAGTTCCTCGGCGTCCCGCTGGTGGAGGTACTGAATCCCTACCGCGCCATGCTGGCGGTTCTCTATCCGCGTGCCGAGCAGATCGGCCGGGTCGTCCGGACCACGAGCATCGTTTACATCAGTTGCCGCCTGACGTTCGCGGCGTGCCTGGTGGCGTTCGGCACCTGGAAGCTCCGGAAGTGGAACCCGGGCCACAACGAGCCCCGCGAGATGCGCGAGGACGAGGAGGTCGAGTCCTCCGAGGCGATCATGGAGATCGAGGAGGAAGCGGTCGTGCCCGCCGGAGCCGTCGCCTATGCAAGGACGCGAGAGGCGGGCGACAGGGACGGCGCCGACGGACGGGAGCGGCGGGAGGCTTCCGGAGGCGTCGCCACGGCGCTCGGGCCACCCGACGACGATCTGGGACCGGCTGTCGATGGTGCCCAGTCCACCGTCGCGCTGCACGTCCCGCGACGCACCCACCGCCGGATCGCGCCGGCGGCTCGGCCCTACCGGCATCCCTGGTCGAACCCGATCCTCTGGCGCGAGCTGATGACCCGCGCCTATGGCGGCCGGCCTCTCATCGTGAAGGGGTGCTACATCCTGCTGTTCCTGATGGGGATGGGGCTGTTCTTCCATCTCGGTCAGGGGCGGGAGAACCCGCTGGGCTCCGGTCTCGTCCTCATCCCGGTCGGCCTGACGATCCTCAGCCTGGTCCTGGTCAACGCCCAGGGGGTCACCGCCCTGACGAGCGAACGCGATACGGGCGCCCTCGATCTTCTGCTCGTCACCGAGCTGAGCCCGAAGGAGTTCATCTACGGAAAACTGTACGGGGTCCTCTACAA
>JAKAUH010001061.1 GCA_021818605.1 Planctomycetota bacterium | reverse complement strand
GCGCGGCGCTCACGGCGGCGGCGGTGGTCGGGGTGTGGTGGTCGTATCCGTCGGTGTTCGTGGCGGGAGCCGTTGCGATCGTCATCGGCGCGCGGGCGATCCGCGAGCGCTCGGGGCGGGCCGTGGCGTTGTGGGCGGCGTACGGGCTGATCCTGGTGTTGAGCTGGGGCGTGATGTACGTCCTGTTCGCCGCGCCTCAGGCCAGGGCGGCGACATTCCTCACCGAGCTGAAGACCTGGCGCGACGCGTTCCCGCCGCTGGCGCAGCCCTGGTGGCTGCCGTGGTGGCTGTTGCAGGTGCACACGGGGATGATGCTCGCCTATCCGCACGGCGGGCACAATTTCGGCAGCACGGCGACCACGCTGCTGGTTGTGGTCGGCACGATCGCGATGGGACGGCGGCGCGCCCGTCGGCCGCTGCTGGCGATGTTGCTCATGCCCCTGGCGCTGGCGATGATCGCCGCGGCCTTGCGAAAGTACCCGTATGGCACGAGCACGCGGATCATGCTGTACATGGCGCCGGCGTTCTGCCTGCTGGCGGCGGAGGGGATCATGGCGGTCCTGAAGCGGCTGGGGCGGCAACGCCGCGGCTCGGTCGTGATCGCGGGGCTGCTCACCCTGATCCCGCTCGGGGGCATGGTGCGCGACGTGATCCGGCCCTATGTGGGGTATGACAACGTACTCCAGCGCCGAGAGGCACGCGACCTGGCAAGCCATGCGGCGCCCGGGGATCGGTTCGTCGTGTTCAACAGTGTGACGCCGCCGCCGGAGATCCCCGACCTGATGATCACGCGCTGGCTCCAGCGCGTGGCGGTGGTGCGGCATTACCTCCGCCGTTATGTCCCCGTCCCGATCGCGTGGCACCCGGATCCCCTGGCCGAGGCCGACGCGCTTCCGTCCGGCGGTCGGCTCTGGCTAGTCGTGCAGCGGCACGGCGACAACCGGTTCTTCTCCGACACGGCCCGCGCGGCCTATCAGCACGCGCTGGAATCGCGCCTGGGACCTCCCTGGCGGTTCGGCCGGATCGAGTTGCCGAACGATGAGAGCTGGACGATCTGGGTCTATTCGTTGCGGGGGGACGAACGGTCCGGATCGCCGGCCGGTCCGCCGTCGGCCGGCCGGGTCAAGATGGGGCAAGACCGGGCGAGCGGGGGATCCCGCTCACCCGCTGGACGGTCTCTCAGTGGGGTCCGGGCCGTCGCAACGACCTGGATCGGTGGACCTCGTACATGAGCAGGCTACCCGCCACGGCGAGGTTGAGCGAGTCGGCGGCGCCGACCATCGGAATGCGGACAAGGTCCGAGCAGAGGTCGCGCTGAGACGGTGTGAGGCCGGCGCGCTCCTCGCCGAGGATGAGGATCGTCGGCCGGGGATAGTCGAAGGCGTGCAGCTCGGCCGACCCCTGGGGCGAGGCGCCCACGACGCGACATCGGTGGCGGCGGACCCAGTTCCGGAGACTCCGATGGTTCGTCCGGATGAAGGTCTGCCCGAAGACTGCCCCCATCGAGGCGCGGACCACCGCCGGGGCGAAGGGATCAACCCGGGGACCCACCAGGATGAACCCGGCACCCCCGATGGCCTCGGAGGTCCGGATCAGGCTGCCAAGGTTCCCCTCGGAGCGGACCGCCTCGAGCACGACCCAGCAGAGCCCGGCGCGTGGTGAGACGTTATGCAGCGACGACCACCGCTGGCCGACGACCGCGGCCACGCCAGAGGCGCGAGGCGTAAGGGAGACCTGGCGAAACGCTTCGGGAGAGACGTGGAGCGTTGGCGTGCCGGACCGGCATCGGTCGCGGACCAGCCTGCGGGCGATGGGAACGATGAGGAGTTTTTCACTGAAGACGAGCGTCTCGATCCGGAAGCCGCTCTCGATGGCGTGGACCACGCTTCTCACGCCCTCGATGAAGAACGACCGACGCGCATCGCGGTGCGAGCGATCGACCTGGAGGCGCTTGATCTCATCGAGCGTAAGCGGGACATCGGGCAAGTTCCGATCGGGCTGGATGTCATGTGTCATTCTCCTTTTGGTGAGCCTGGGGCTCGGTGCTGAGGATGAATGGAAGGTCCGTGCCGACCAATGGCGCGCGACCGCATCATCAGGATAGCGTCGCGGAGCGAGATATGCCCAGGTCGGTGCGGCACGGTCCGCGGGACTCGAGTCCGCCCCCGCGGCGTTTCGGCCTTCGGGCCCGTCGTTATGCGAACAGGCATACAGGTGGTAGACTTGGTCCTGGAAGCGTCAACGATACCTGGACGCCGACGAATCCCAAAAGGCTGGCACTGAACGATCGGTCTCGTCGGATGGTGCGGGTTGAGAGGATGAGGGAGACCTGATGGTCTCTTTTCCCATGTGGATGCCGGAGATCGAGCGACGAGCGCCGGCGATTGCCGCCCTTGATGAAGAGACGGCGCCCCCGCCTGGTCCGCGCCGCAAGATCATTCATATCGATATGGACGCGTTCTACGCATCCGTCGAGCAGCGGGATAATCCCGAGCTGCGCGGCCGGCCGGTCGCTGTCGGCGGGATGAAGGAGCGCGGGGTCGTCGCGGCCGCGAGCTACGAGGCCCGCCGGTTCGGCGTCAGGTCGGCGATGGCCTCGGTGATCGCCCGGCGAAGGTGCCCGGAGCTGATCGTGGTGAGGCCGAGGTTCGACGTCTATCGGGCCGTTTCGGGGCAGATCCGCGCGATCTTTGCCGAGTACACGCCGCTCGTCGAGCCGCTGTCGCTCGACGAGGCGTATCTCGACGTCACCGAGAACCTCAGGGCCATCCCGACGGCAACGGCGATCGCCGAGGAGATCCGGGCGAGAATCCGCGCCGAGACCGGCCTGACGGCGTCCGCGGGCGTCTCGTACAACAAGTTCCTCGCCAAGATGGCCTCCGACGAGCGCAAGCCCGACGGCCTGTTCGTCATCACGCCGAAAATGGGCCCGGGCTTCGTCGCCGAGCTGCCGGTCGGCAAGTTCCACGGGATCGGACCGGCCACGTGCGTCAAAATGGAGGGCCTGGGGATACGGACCGGCCGGGATCTCCGGGCCCAGTCGCTGGCGGTTCTCGAGCAGCATTTCGGCAAGGCGGGCGCCTATTACCACGCCCTGGCGCGGGGCGTCGACGAGCGGCCGGTCTGCCCTGATCGCATCCGCAAGTCGATTGGCGCCGAGACGACGTTTGAGGTCGACCTCTTCACGATCGACGAGGCGCGGACGGCCCTGGGGCCGCTCATCACGAAGGTGTGGGAGTATTGCGAGCGATTATCCCTCCGGGGCCGCACCGTGACGCTCAAGGCCAGGTACGCCGACTTCCAGCAGATCACCCGCAGCCGGACGGGCGAAACGCCCCTGGCGACGCGGGATGCCATCGAGACGATCGCGTTTGGGCTGCTCGAGCCGCTCTTTCCCGTCGACAGGGGCCTGCGGCTCCTCGGGGTGACGCTATCGTCACTGGCGCCCCGGTCGGGCGGGGAGTATCAGCTTCGGTTGCCGATTCACGATGTGTGAAAGGATTGATTGACGGGACCGAACCGATGTTCCGCCCGGTTGGGGAAGGCTGTGACGAACGGCTCGGCGCGGTTCCTTGAATCCTGAACGCCTGGATTGTAGCCTGGGATTTGAAACATCATCCGCGCTCCGCGTTTTTCGCGGGCGCGGCCGTGGATCTGGAGGGACGATTCATGTCCACCGCGATCGTGGTCGATCCGACGCAGGTCCAGCCCCCGCTGGCCGGGCTGCCATCCGAATCACCCATCATGCCCTATGACCTGACCATCGACGTCTTCTCCCAGATGGTCGAAACGGGCCTGATTCCGCAAGACCGCCGGGTCTTTCTCTTCAATGGAAGGCTCTACGAGAAGATGGCCAAGACCAGGGCGCATGGGTCGATCGGGGCCTCGGTGACCAGGGCCCTCGTGCGTCGGCTGCCGGAGCAGTGGAGTTTCTGGCCCGAGAGCACCATCGTCCTGGATGCCAGGAACGCTCCGCTGCCGGACTTCACGGTGATCCGGTCCGGTGACCTTCTGGGTCGCGTCGACCCTGAACGCTATCCCGGTCCGGCGGACGTGGGACTGCTGGTCGAGGTCGCCGTCACGAGCCTTCGCCAGGATCTGACGGAGGCCCTGGAGCAGTACGCGCGGGCCTTGATCCCGGTGTACTGGGTCGTCGATGTGCCGGGCCGGCGGATCCTCGTGCATACCCAGCCCCGCGTGGTCGAGGGCCGTGGCACTTACGCGCTCGTCGAGATCTACCAGGCTGGTCAGTCCGTGCCTCTCGTGCTGGACGGCCAGGAGGTCGCTTGGATTCCGTTTGACGAACTCTTGCGATGAAAGGTCGAGCTCGCCCCGATTCCCAGCGAGTCTGGCAGGGCTGCGTAGCCCGGAACGGGACAGACTCTCACCCGCCCCGGCCGTTCGCGCGGAACAGCTCGGTGGAGAAATACCGCTCCATCCGGTCGGCGAACACGGTGACGACGTGGGCCTCGGGGCCGAGGCGGGCGGCGGCCATGAGGGCGGCGCAGTAATTCAGCCCCGAGCTCGGTCCGACCGGGAAGCCGCGACGGATCAGGCGGCGGGCCGTTTCGAGGGCCTCCTCATCGGGGATGTCCAGCTCGACCGGCGTGCCCGGATGGCCGGGCTGGCGGAAATCGCGATAGATGGCCGAGAGCCCGTCGGCGACCCCGGGAATCCGGCCGCTGAACGAGCAGCACTCGGCGCCGGCCTCGCCGAGCGCCGTGCCGTGCACGGGACGGGCGGCAAATGCGGCGGCCTCGCAACCGTGGTCGACGAACCCCTGCCACAGGCCGACCAGGGTGCCGCCGGTTCCGACGCCGCTGACAACCGCGTCGACGCACCCGCCCGGGATCTGGGCGATGATTTCCTGCGCGGTCTGCTGGCGGTGGGCCTGGGGGTTGTCAGGATTGGAGAACTGGAGCGGCAGATACGCGCCGCGCTCGGCCGACTCGCGCTCGGCGCCTTTCAGGGCGCCCAGGATCCCCTCGCTCGCCGGCGAGAACACAACGCGACCGCCGTAAGCCTCGATGATCTGTGAACGCTCGCGGCTGACGTTCTCGGGCATCACGGCGACGAATTCCAGCCCCATCTGCGCGGCGGCCAGGGCCATGGCGATGCTGGTCGAGCCGCTGGAGGCCTCGACCACGGTGCCGCCCGGCGCGATCAGCCCGCGGCGCAACGCCTTGCCCAGGATGAATCGGGCGATCCGGTCCTTGGTCGAACCGCTGGGGTTGAGGAACTCGAGCTTGCACCAGATCGTCGGCCCCGAATCCTCCAGCCGGACGGGCACCAGTGGCGTGGGCGCGACGCGATCGAGGTAGCGGTTGATCTCGGGGAGTTTCACCGTGATCTCCGGGTGTCTTCGGGAACGTCCGGGCGAAGGCTTGTGGACTGACCGCGTCATTGTCCCTGGCCTCGACTTCGCCCGGATGAATCCTACACCGCCGGGGGCCGTGCGTCGACTCGACGCGAGGGCGGAGTGCGGCGTAAGACCCCGTCCCTATCGAGGTTTTCGGCGGCTCGCCGCCGGGGTAGGATCTATGCTAAGCTTCGTGGAGAGGGCGTTCCCATTCCATTGGATGAACGTGCGGCAAACCCGATCGAGTCCACCAGGATGCAGTATCCATTCCCGGGCATGGATCCGTATCTCGAACGGTGTGAGCTATGGGAGGGCGTCCATGCGCGGCTGGTCGTGGCGATCGCCAACCAGCTTCAGCCCCGGCTCGATCCAAGGTACATCGCGTCGGTCGAGGAGCGGGTATTCCTGGAGGGTCCGGAGCGGTGGATTCCTGACGTCGGAATCCAGAAGATCAAAGGGCAACCTGGGCCTCGTCCGCAGCCTGCCTTCGACTCCGACACGGCCGTGATCGTCGAGGTCGAGGATCAGGAGATCCGCGAGGCGCGCGTCGAGATCCTCGACTCGGCCAACGACATGCGGCTCGTGGCCCTGATCGAGGTCGTGAGCCCCACCAACAAGATCGCCGGGCCGGGGCGGGTCTCGTACCGGGCCAAGCAGAAGGAAACCCTCGCTCGCGACTGCCACCTGGTCGAGATCGACCTCCTCCGGCGCGGGCGTCACGTGCTCGCAATCGAGAAATGGCGGCTCAGGGGCCTGGGGCGGTTCGACAGCCTCTGTTGCGTCTCGCGCTGGCCGCATCGCCATCGGTTCGAGCTTTACGCGCGGACGCTCGGCCAGCGGCTGCCTCGACTGAACATTCCCCTTGCCGACGGCGACCCCGATGTGATGCTCGACGTCCAGGCTGCGATCGAGCAGGTCTACACGGAAGGACGCTACGCGCGGCGTATCCGCCACGACGAGAAATGCCGGCCGCGGCTGTCGGCCGAGGATCAGGCGTGGGCTGATGCGCGGATCGTAGCGTTTCGGGCGGAGCGGGAGGAATCGACGTAATGACGGCGCCGGCGGGGTTCAGGCCTCGGTCGGCAGCGACTCCAGGAGCCGGCAGTCGGTCTCGAACCGCTGGAGGGCGCGTTCGAACGAGCCGGTCGTCTTGGTCAGCACCAGCGAATAGGGGCTGCCCTTGCGCTCCTCCCGGGTTTTCACGTCGCAACGGTCGTTGTTGATGACGTGGATCAGGTGCTTGCGTCTGTCCTCGCGCGCCGCGATGCGGCCGACCTCGCGGGAGGGGTCGGCCAGGAACGCCCGGAGTTGATTGCAGTACTCGCAGGTGCAGGAAAGCTCGGCAGGACGGGCCCAGTTGGTGGGTGGCTCGGGTTTTCGGGCGGTCGCCGCCTCGAGCCGGCGGCGCACGGAGGCCAGCCAGGCGGCGAGTCGAGGCGGGACCTTGCCGAACCGCTTGCGCGACCAGGGAATCAGGGACAGGAGCGCGGGGACCTGGGCGTGGTCCAGGGTGAAGGCTTCCGGCGATTGCTCGATGACCTGAAGAACCCGCGCCAGGTCCTCGTCACGGCCGGCGGCCAGCAGGGCCCTGAGCAGGCTCGGCAGCGAGGTCTCGGCGACGGTCGCTTCTCGCTGGTATCGGCGATTGATCGGTGTCCGCTCTGGCTTGCAGAAGCGGTCGGCGGCCAGGGTGCAGAGCTCGCTCGCCAGCGCGGCCTTTTCCGGGTCCTGGGACTTGTCGCAACAGAAGTCCGACAGCCATTCGACGTCGCGGAGGGATAGTCCGCTCTCCCGAACCTCGCCTGGCCGGGCCGCGAGCAATTGCCTCAGCTCCCGGGCGAAGGCGCTCCAGCCGAACTCGCGGCAGGTGGAGACCACGAGCCTGTCGATTTCGAGCGTCGGATCGTTCTCGGCGAGCTTCGCCAGGAACATCGCAATCGTCTCCCGATCGTGAAGCGCCGGGAGATCCCTGGCAAAGTCTTCGCAGGGAGATTTCTCGCTGGCCACGGGCCTCCAGGAGTAAAGGTACTGCCGCGGCCATCGGGCGATGATGGCGCGGGCGAGGCGAATGCAGTCGTCGCGAGCGGCTTCGAGCTTCTTTGCGGGGGTTTTCGACAGCCGGGCGACCATCGAGTTGAACAGGGGGATGCAGGCGACGGCCCCGCCCCTGGCAACGACCTCGAAGTGCTGGTCCTGGCGCCAGACGACCAGCGCCGATCGATGATACCAGCGGTCCAGGGTATTGCCGGCGTTGCCCGTATAGCCCTCGTAGTCCTGCGACGTGGGCTCCCACTCGTCGATCGGGATCAAGGCGACGATGGCCTCGAGATCCAGCGGGATTCCGCCCCACGGCTGCTTCTTGCCGTCGAGAGAGGTCCACTCGGCTCCGTTCAGTTCGTCCTCGTAGGTCTCGCCGATCTCGAGTTCCTCGATGACAGGCTCGTGGTCGTCATCGTCATCGTCATAGCGGCTGTAGCGGCCGTAGCGGCCATAGCTTCGGCCGAAGCTGCCGTCGTCGGCGTACTGCGACAGGTGGCGTGAGACCTGGGCCAGGAAGAGGTGGCAGCCGGCCTGTTCCGCCGCTGGCTGGACGAGCGCCGCGAGCCGGCGATCGGCACCCTTGAGCAGGTCGAGCGCCAGCCCGCGTTCCGTATAGTGGTGCTCGAGGGCGAAGACCAGCGGCTGCGCGGGATGCTCCGCAATCCAGGATTCGATCGATCGTGCCAGAACGTCGACGGGGACCTTCGAGATCGTGCCGGCCTTCGCCTTCGTGCGTCCCGCTCGGAGCACGAGATTGTAGGCCAGGCAGAGCCGAACGCCCTGAGTGACTCTCTTGACCTCGTGCTCACAATCGGCATAGAAGGCGGCGTAGCGCGGCTCGGTGCCGGCCGCGGCTTCCTTGAAGGTCAGCTCGCGACGTGCGGCCGCGTGTCGGACGATCAGCCGGCCCCCCTGGAAGGGATTGGGAAGCACGACAATCAGGCTGGCCACCATCCGGTCGTGCTTTTCGCTGTCGCGATGTGGCAGGAAGAAACCGCCCTTCTCGTAGACGAGCAACTTGTACAGCCGGGCCTCTAGCCCGTCCCCGGGCAGTCCGAGCCGTTCGGCGACGGTTTGCGTCACCTCGGCGATCCGTGAGTTCCAGGCGTCGGCGAGGTGGAACTCCTCGGGGTCGAGTTCGAACGTCCGACGCACCCGGGTGTCGACCAGAGTCTGCGTCCCCTTGCCGTGGGGAGCGACTCGACAGCGAGCGACGAGCTTCGCGGCCATCCCTCGCTTCAGCGGTAGTGCGACTGGACCCAGCCCCTGGATTTCGAGGCCAGGATCCGCTCCAGGCATACCGCCATCGACGCAGAACCTCGCCGAACGAGTGGTCTCCTCGATCGCCCGTGTCAGTTCACCAACAAGAGTCGGTTCAGTCTTGTCGGACCTGGTGGATTTCGGCATCGTTTTCCACTTTTCCACTCGAGTCATAAGCCCTGACCGAAGAAGGACGGGTTTATCGAAAGCTCGGACCCGGCCCTCAGTCGGTGAGCGCCCATGAAAACGCTAGGGTGTCTGCATCTGCGGAGGCGCCTTGCCGAGCCGCTTGGTCACGCGTGGATAGGGCACGGTCGGAATGGCCTGTTCAATCCGTTCCACCTGGACCTGATGATACCAGTTCACCTTGAAATCGAACCAGTACCCGAAGGCCCGCTCCGGCTTGAGGTTCAAATCGTCCAGTGTGGTGGCGCGCGCATCGCCGCGGCCGGCCTTCTTCCTGGGCTCCGGCGGCCGGGCATCGGGGAGCCCGTAGACTGGTCCATCAGGATCGGACGGCCTCTTCCCCAGGTGGAACTCGTAGGGCCGTTCGTCGCTACGGTTGAACGCTTCGAAGATGGCCCGGTGCAAATCGTCAAGGGTCTGGTCGCCGCGGATCTCGATGGTGCGTAGAATGAACTTGTTGGCGTACTCGTCACTCATGGGGCCGCTCAACAGGATAACCGTCAGGATGTACAGATTGGCCGGGGGCGCCGGCGCCGGCGCGGGGGCCGCGGGTTTTCGGGCGCGAGCGTTGGGATTCGTCGATGCGCCTGATCGGCGGGCGTTCCACGGCGGGATCTCATCTTCCGGGATGAGGATTTCCAGCGCGCGGGGCTGGCCGGGATGGCGGAGAATCACCCCTTTTTTCTCGAGCGTCTTGACCATCTGGTTCACCGATGGGGGCGAGACGCAGAGCGCCGCGGCGATATCGGACTCGGCGGGCGGACATCCGTGCCGGAGGATGTAGGCGTGGATAAACGACAGGTATCGGCCCTGCGTGGTCGTCATGTTCGCCATGTTGTCTTCTCCCGGGTGGAATTCAGGGGTATTCTACGAGGTTCACCCATAGCTTGCGAGTAGGGCGGGCGCATTGATCTCGGCCGGGAGTGCGCTCTTCGATCAATCGTGCCGTCTAGTGGACATTTGAGCGCACGGCAGCCAAATCGTAGAGAAGGTCGGTTTCCAGGGACGCCTTTCGCACGGGAGAAGGCCGCGCGATGCACGAGTTGACGATCACGCCGAACGGACATCTCGTGGTTCGCGACAATCCGGCGGAGTCGACGGATCGGTCGGTCCCGGATGCGCTGCTCGCCTCCTATGCCGAGAGCCCGGCGCGGGGGATGCTCGCCTCCGCGAGTGGCGGGGCCGATGCGGCGCTTCCGGCCTCGTTTGAGTTCGCCCGCTCGATCGCCCGGCTGTATCTGGCGGCCCTCTGTCGCGCGGTGTTTACCGAGCCGGCTGGCGAGCCGCCTGAGATCCCGCCGCCGTCGGACGAGTTGGCGCGCGCCGTCCTTCAGGCTCCGCCGATGACGGGCCTGGAGTATCTGAATGCCGAGGTGCTCGTGCGGTGGTGGCGTGAGCTCGACGCCATGGTCCGCGATGAGATCGCGCGGCATCCCGGCGGCGCGCAGGAGTATCTGCGTCAACGCGACGCGCGCTGGAATGCGGTCGGCCGCGTGACCTTTCACCTCGCCGAGAACAAGCGCAACCCCGATTATCCGTTCGCGTTCCTGGCCACGTTCGCCAACGGCCTGACGGCGCAGGGCAAGGTGAAGCACGAACCGCTCGGCCGGGCGCTCGAGGAGTACGCCGGGGCGAGGAACCGCGCGGCGATGCTGAACCTGTTGCTGCCCGTCTCCCGCGCCGCCGAATCGTCGGAGCTGGTCCGTCGGATGGTGGATTCGGGAGAGATCTATCGACCGCTCGCCTGGACGCCGAGAGAAGCGTACGACTTCTTGAAGGCGGTCCCTCTATTCGAATCGAGCGGCCTGATCGTCCGCGTACCCGACTGGTGGAATGCCCGCAAGCCGCCGCGGCCGGCGGTCAATGTGAAGATCAACACCAGGAACTCGATGGGCCTCGACGTCGGGTCGATGCTCGACTTCTCCGTGGATCTGAGCCTCGATGGCGAGACGCTCGACCCGTCGGAGATCGCCCGGCTGCTCGAATCAACCGGCGGCCTGGTGCCCCTGAGGGGCAAGTGGGTCGAGGTCGACCAGGACAGGCTGAACCAGGCCCTCGAGCACTGGAAGCGCGTCGAGAGCGAGGTCCGTCACGAAGGGATCTCCTTCTTCCAGGGGATGCGGCTGCTCTCGGGCGCGAACATCGGCGACGAGGAACGGGAGGGAGCCGACGCGCCAGCGACGATCCACGAATGGTCGGGCGTGACGGCCGGCCCGGAGCTGGAGAAGATCCTCCAGGATCTGCGCTCCCCCGACTCGCTCCTCGAGCCGGCGCCGCCCGGGCTGAAGGCCGAACTGCGTCCGTATCAGCGAACGGGCTACGGCTGGCTGCGGTTCCTCGCCCGGCTGGGCCTGGGCGCCTGTCTGGCCGACGACATGGGCCTGGGCAAGACGATCCAGGTGATCGCGCTGCTGCTCGACCTGAAGCGGTCCGGACGGCAACGGGCGAGTCTGCTGGTTGTGCCGGCTTCGCTGATCGCCAACTGGAAATCCGAGCTGGCCAGGTTCGCGCCAGGGCTCGCCTTCGCCGTGGCCCATCCTTCAGAGGCAGGATCGGTCCGCGGCGAGGTCAATGCCGATACCGCCGACTCTTTCGACCTGGTGATGACCACCTATGGGATGCTCGTCCGCACGGCGTGGATGAAGCGGCACCGATGGCGCGCGGCGATCCTCGACGAGGCGCAGGCGATCAAGAACTCGGGCACGAAGCAGACCCGCGCGGTCAAGGAATTGAACGCCGAAGCCAGGATCGCGTTGACCGGCACACCCGTCGAGAATCGACTGTCCGACCTCTGGTCGCTCTTTGATTTCCTCAACCCGGGGCTGATCGGCACGTCACGGCAGTTTGGCTCGTTCGTCAAGTCCCTGCAGAACACCCAGCCACCGTCGTTCGAGCCCCTGCGGAAACTCGTGCGTCCCTACATCCTCAGGCGCATGAAAACCGACAAGCGTGTGATCGCCGACCTGCCCGACAAGACGGAGGTCAACGCTTATTGCGCCCTGACGAAGCACCAGGCGGCATTATATCAGCACGCTGTCGCCGACCTGGCCGAGCAGCTCGAAACCGCCGACGGGATCGGCCGGCGCGGGATTGTGCTGGCACAGTTGATGCGACTGAAGCAGATCTGCAACCATCCCGCCCAGGCAACAGGCACTAACGATTACGACGCCGACCGGAGCGGGAAGTTCCGCCGGCTCGCCGAGATCGCTGAGGAGATCGCGGCGCGGCAGGAGAAGGTGCTGGTCTTCACGCAGTTCCGCGAGATGACCGACCCCCTGGCGGAGTTCCTCGCCACCATCTTCGGCCGGTCCGGACTGGTCCTCCACGGGGGAACGACGGTCAAGAGCCGCAAGGAGCTGGTCGACCGCTTCCAGCGCGAGGACGGTCCGCCCTTCTTCATCCTGTCGCTCAAGGCGGGCGGCACCGGGTTGAACCTGACGGCGGCTTCGCACGTCGTCCACTTCGACCGCTGGTGGAACCCGGCCGTTGAAAATCAGGCCACCGACCGCGCCTTCCGGATCGGGCAGAAGAAAAATGTCCTGGTCCACAAGTTCATCTGCCGGGGCACGGTCGAGGAGAAAATCGACGAAATGATCGCGAGCAAGAGCCGGGTCGCCGACGAGGTGATCGGCGGCAGTGAGTCCGGCGAAACCTTGTTGACCGAGATGGACAACGATACGTTGTTGGAATTCGTGAAGCTGGATCTCCGCCAGGCCGCCGAGGTTTGAGACCGATCAAGACGTGATCAGAAAGGCAGGTACATCATGGGGTGGAACGACTACTACGGTTACAAGCCTTATGTTCCGGTCGCCCAGCGGCGGGCCCGGGCTGCTCAGGAAGCCGCCAGGCGCGCCAGGAAGGGCGAGAAACTGTCCCCTGTCACAATCGAGGGACGAACCATCGCGTCCACCTTCTGGGGCAAGGCGTGGTGTACGAACCTCGAGAGCTACAGTGACTTCGCCAACCGCCTGCCGCGCGGGCGAACGTACGTCCGCAACGGTTCCGTCATCGACCTGAAGATCGAGAAGGGACGGATCAAGGCCCTGGTGTACGGTTCGGAGCTTTACGAGATCCAGATCGACATCGACCCGTTGCCGAAGGCGCGCTGGGAAGCTCTGAAGAAGCAATGCGCGGGGCAGATCGCCTCGCTGGTCGAACTGCTGCAGGGCCGGCTGTCGAAGGGAGTGATGGAGCGAGTCACCGATCGCAAGGATGGGCTCTTCCCCGCGCCGTCTGAGATCGAGATGCAGTGCAGTTGCCCCGATTACGCCGGGATGTGCAAGCATCTGGCCGCGGTGCTGTACGGCATCGGCAACCGCTTCGATTCGTCGCCCGAGCTGCTGTTCCTCCTGCGCGGCGTGGATCACCTGGAACTGATTGAGCAGGCGATTCCGGCCGCTCCCTCGGAGGCCGGACGCGGCTCCCCGGCGATCGCGTCGGAAGACCTCGGCGACATCTTCGGCATCGAGGTCGACGCCGGGCCCGACCCGGCCCATCGGCCGTCAGCCGCCGAGAAGACGCCGAGGAAAAAGGCGGCCCGCGCCGCCGTCGCGGCGAAGCCCGGTGATACGAAGCCCGCGGCCAAACCCAAGGCCGCGGCAAACACAAAGGCCACGGCCAAACCCAAGGCCACGACTGAGAAAACGGTCGCAACTGAGAAAAAGGCCGCGGCCAAACCCAAGACAAAGTCGCCTCGCAAGCGAGGGTAGTTGATGGTCCTGGACGGAGCGAACGAGGTGGATGAGCTGCTGGCGGGGTATCCGGTGGTGATCGAGTTGCCGGTGCAATGGGGCGATCAGGATGCGTTCGGCCACGTGAATAATGTGATCTACTTTCGATGGTTCGAATCGGCCCGGATCGCCTACTTCGGGCGGGTCGGGCTGATGAAGCCGGAGGACGTGGCGCAGGTCGGACCGATCCTCGCTTCGTCGTCGTGCGACTACCGACGCTCGATCGAGTTCCCAGACTCGATCCACATCGGCATCCGCGCGACGCGGATCGGGCGAACGAGCATCGCGTTCGAGCATCGGATCATCAGTATCGAGCAACGCGCACTGGCGGCCGAGGGGACGTCGACCACGGTGGTCTACGACTACACGGCGAAGCGCCCGAGCCCCGTGCCCGACAACCTGCGGCGGGCGATCGAGAACCTGGAAGGTTGGTCGAGCTGAGCACCACCGGCCGATGCCTTCAAGGCGCACGATAGAACATCGAACCCGTTGACCCGCCCGACGGGCGGTCCCTCGACGAGTAGAACCACGAAAAACACGAAATCCCACGAAAGAGACGGGCGATCGAGCCGACCTCGCTGGGGTCTTCATTCGATCATGTCATTTTTCGTGGAATTTCGTGTTTTTTGTGGTGAGTTCCGGGTGCGATCCCGGGATTTCGGGCTCTCCATCAGGGCCGCGCGTCGGCCTCGGCCTTGTTCTCGAGATACCAGCGAATTGTCCGGGCCAGCCCGGCCTCGAGGCTGGTCGGCGGCTTCCAGTTCAGGACGCTCTCCATCTTCGAGACGTCGAGCACCTTGCGCATCACGCCGTCGGCCTTGGTGGTATCCCAGACGATCTCGCCGCGGAAGTTGGTGAGCTTCGCCACGAGTTCGGAGAGCTCGCGGATCGAGGTGCCGATGCCGGTGCCGACGTTGAGCGGCTCGGTGTAGCCGCTCCTGAGCAACCGGGCGACGGCCTCGGCGGCGTCGCCCGAGTAGATGAACTCGCGGACCGGGGCGCCGGTGCCCCAGCAGACGACCTTGTCGGCCTTCGACTGCACGGCGTCGGCGAACTTCTTGATGAGCGCGGCGGCGACGTGCGAGCGGTACTCGCCAAAGACGTCGTACTCACCGTAAAGGTTCGTCACGATCGGCATCTGGCCGACGATGTTGAAGCCCTTGTTGTAAGCCCGGAGGCCGACCTCGAGGACCTTCTTCGTGAATCCGTACGACTCGACCGAGGGATGGAGTGGCCCGGCCCAGAAGTCGGATTCCTTCATGTCGCCGGCGACGGCGCCCGGGTAAGAGCACGCCGATCCGATGGCCATCACCTTGCGGACGCCGGCCTTCGCCGCGGCCTCGAGCAGGTTGACGCCCATGATGATGTTTTTGGAAAAGATCTGTGTCGGCTCGGCGATGCAGATCCCCAGGCCGCCGTAGTAGGCCGCCGAGTGGACAATGGTATCCGGCCGCAGCCGTTCGACCGTGCGCCGGGTGAGCGACGTGTCCATCAGGTCGAACTCGGGCCGCCCCGGGGTCGTCACATCGTAGCCGTGCTGCCGCAGGGCCTCGGCGATCCGGCGGCCGAAGAACCCGGTCCCGCCGGTCAAAAGTACGCGCTCCGCCATGTGGCTTCCTCCCGGGTCAGGCGTTGCGAAGCGGGTTGAAGATCGTCAGCACGCGGAGAATCTTCACCAGCTCCTGAATGCTGCCATCCAGGTCGACACTGGCGCGGAAGCCGATCGACCTGAGCCGGCTGTAGTCGACCTCATAATCGCGCTGGTCGGGATCGCTGCCCACCTGCGCCTCGTGGAGGTAGTAGTCGACGTATTCCTTGATCTTGATCGCGATCTCGCGCTTGGTGTAATTCATCGACTCGTCGCCGACGTTGAACACCTTGCCGCTCATCGCGTCGAAGTTCTCCATGGTGAACGGGTAGATCGCGGCGGCGTCGCTGCTGTGCAGGAAGGTGCGGCGGAAGTACCCCTCGAAGAGGACAATCTGGCGGTTGTGCAGCGCCTGGTAGACGAAGTCGTTGACCAGGAGGTCGAGCCGCATCCGCGGCGAGCTGCCGAAGACGGTGGCGAAGCGGAGGATGGTATGCTGCCGGCCCGAGTCGCGGATCAGCATCTCGGCGTCGCGCTTGGTCCGGCCGTAAAGGGTCAGCGGGGCGATCGGGGTCTCCTCGTTGGCGACACCCAGGACCTTGCCGTAGGTCGAGCCGGTCGAGGCAAAGATCAGCCGCTGGCCCATCCCCATCGCGGCCAGAACGTTCCTGGTCCCGTCGACATTGGTGGAGACGCTCAGGTGCGGGTCAGCCGCGCAGGCCGGGTAGCCGACGATCGCCGCCAGGTGGAGGATCCAGTCGTGGTCGCCCACCGCCCTGGCGACGGCCGAGGCGTCGCGGATATCGCCCTTGATGATGTTCAGCTTCGGATGCGAGCTGAAGCCCAGCAGCGGCTGCGCGCCGAACATAAGTGAGTCGAAGATCGTCACCTCGTGACCCCGCTGCAGGATCATGGGCGTGAGGACCGAACCGATGTAGCCGGCGCCGCCGGTGATCAAGACTTTGGCCAAGGTCGCAACTCCTTTGTGCTGGCCGGGGCGGGGCTCCGTCGCCGGTTCGTCGCCGCGGGATCCGTGGACGTCGGGTTGCTCCGCGACGACCGGCGGCCTCGCACCGTTTCGGACCGATTCCGGCTCTTGCCCCGGAAGACTCCATCCTCTCGAGGTTGTGAAATCGAAGACCTGCGCAACGAGGGGTGACCCTCGGTGTTCGGCGGTCGCCGCGACGGCGAGAACCCGGTACGCGGCGGTGGCCCTTCGGCACGCCCAACCGCGGCGCGTGGGAGCGCGCGGCGATGGGTCGCGTCACGTGGACCGATTCGTTCGCCAGCTCCCGGAGATTCCGTCCCGCGGAGCCGTCGCTTCTCAGATGAAAGCCCCTGATGCCTCCTGCATGGGTTGTCGTTCGATGGTTGTGCCGCGGACCGATTCCTGTCAGTCCGATCGGGGTCGTGCAGAGCAGTGCAGTGCAGAGCGTGCGATTCCGCGGCGGGCACGAGGGCCGAGCAAGCCGTGCCGTGCCGTGCAGTTCAGTGCGGTCTGTCGCGGACGGCCAGGCAAGTGGTACGGTCGGGATGCTATCGCGGATCGCGGGCACAGGATACCCTCGGTGCCAGGACGACGCAAGGGCGTTTGTGGGCCGTGGCGTCGGCGTCGGAACAGCGGCGCCGGGCCATCGGACGCAAGTCCTTGTCGGAAGCACCAATCCGAGCCGGCCCGCGCACCGTAGGATTCTCCAGCATGCCGTTTATTCCGATCGACGATCCGGACGATCCTCGCATTGCCGTGTACCGCTCGCTCAAGGCCACCAACGCCACACGCAGCCTCGACCAGTTCGTGGTCGAGGGCGAGCGCCTGGTCGACCGCCTGCTGGCCAGCCGGTTTCCGACGGTCTCGGTGCTGCTTTGCGACCGGCACGAGGGCCGGCTGGCGGCCACGATTCCCGTCGACGTGCCGGTGTATGTCGCGCCCAGCGCAATGGTCGACGCGATCGTCGGGTTCCCATTTCATCGGGGAGTGCTCGGTTGTGGCCAGCGCCGGCCCTGGCCTTCGCTCGATGAGGGAATCGCCGCTGGTCATCCCGGGCGACCGGTGTTCCTGGTCGTCTGCCCGAAGCTGAGCAATCCCGAGAACCTGGGCGCGCTGGCGCGGATCGGCGACGTTTTTGGCGTCGACGCGATCCTGGCCGGTCCTGAGTGCCCGGATCCTCTCTCGCGCCGGGTGGTGCGGGTCTCGATGGGGACGGCCCTGCGGCTACCGGTGATCGTCGAGAATCGCCTGGAAGAGGCCGCGTCCCGACTGGCCGATGCGCACGGTTTCGAACTGATCGCCGCGGTGGCCGATCCGATGGCGGAATCCTTCGACGCCGCGCCGAGGCCGAGGCGGCTGGCGCTGGTCCTGGGCGACGAGCACGAGGGAATCGACGCCGACTGGCTGGCGCGGTGCCATCGTGCCGTCACGATCCCGATGCGTCGCGGGGCCAGCTCGCTCAACGTCGCCGTGGCCGCGGGTATCTTGATCCACCATTATTCACGGTGAACACGGTCCCGGAAGCCTCCGCGACCGTCCCGTCGGTGGCCATCGCAAACGATGGGGGCCTCGACTCGTTCAGGTTCCGACCGGAAGCCACGAATGACACAAAGGGAACGAATAGGAGCGAGCCCGAGCCCGGCCTGGACCTGATTCGTGGTATTCGTGGTATTCGTGGTGATGATTCCTCTCCTCGGCGCGTCGAAGGCCCGTCCCGAACCGCGTTCGCGTGGTTCACGCCTGGGCCAGCGGCCCGACCTCCTTGTGCCGCTGTTGCGACGGGCTGTGTCCGCCGTTGGCGAGGTTGCGCGCGGTGTTGACCAGGCAGACGTGTGAGAACGCCTGGGGGAAGTTGCCAAGCTGTCGGCGAGTGGCCGGGTCGTATTCCTCGGCGAGCAGGCCGACGTCGTTGCGGATGTCGAGGAGGCGCTGGTAGATGTCGCGGGCCTCCTCGCGGCGCCCCTGGAGGGTCAGGTTATCGGCCAGCCAGAAGGTACAGGGCAAGAAGGCACCTTCGCCCTCAGGAAGACCGTCCACCGCGGCGTCGGAATCGTACCGCTGGAGGAACCCGTCGCGCATCAGCCGTTCCTCGATGGCGGCGACCGTGCCAATCATCCGCGGGTCGTCGGCGGGCAGGAAGCCGACGAGTGGGATCATCAGCAGGCTGGCGTCGAGATGAGGCGAGCCATAGGACTGGACGAAGGAGTTCAGCTTGGGGTCGAACCCCTGCGCGCAGACCTCGCGACGGACGTCGTCGCGGGCACGCTTCCACTTCTCCAGGTCGTCGGTCGGATAGCCGAAATGCTCGATGGCCTTGACCCCGCGGTCGAAGGCGACCCAGGCCATGACCTTCGAGTGGGTGAAATGCCGGCGCTCGCCTCGGACCTCCCAGATGCCCTCGTCGGGCTCGTGCCAGGCGTGCTCGAGGAAGTTGATGATCACCTGGCCGACGTGCCAGGCGTCGTCGAGTCCGCTCAGGCCGTGGCGGTGGGCCTGATACAGGGCGTCGGCGATCTCGCCGTAGACGTCGAGTTGGAACTGCCCCGAGGCGGCGTTACCAACCCGGACGGGCTTCGAATTCTCGTAGCCGGGGAGCCAGTCGAGCTCGAACTCGGTCAATCGCCGCTCGCCGGCGATCCCGTACATGATCTGGAGATTCTCGGGCCGGCCGGCGACGGCGCGGAGCAGCCAGTGCCGCCACTCCCGCGCCTCATCCAGGTAGCCCGCGTTGAGCAGCGACAGCAGGGTAAACGTGGCATCGCGGAGCCAGCAGAAGCGATAGTCCCAGTTGCGCACGCCGCCGATCTTCTCGGGGATCGACATGGTGGGCGCGGCGACGATCCCGCCGGTCGGCCCGTAGGTCAGCGCCTTGAGTGTCATGAGTGAGCGGAGCACGGCCTCGTCCTGGCAG
>JAKAUH010000663.1 GCA_021818605.1 Planctomycetota bacterium | reverse complement strand
CGGGAGGGAGGATAGTTGGTGCCGGGCTCGAGCCCGGTGACATAGCCATCGCGCAGGCCGGCGGTATTCTTCCACAAGGTGAACGCCGGAAGCTGTTCCTTGCGGAACCGGAGCACGACTCCCCTGTCGCCGGCCGCGTTGTGAAGCATGGCCAGAGTCGGCCCGGCCGAGCGACCTTCGACCGCGGCGTCGCCGGCCGCCGGCCTGTCGAGCGCATCGGTGCCGGCCGCCAGGTCGTAGAAGTACACCTGCTCCGTATCTCCGGGCCGAGGCCCGTTGTAGCGATCATGCCTGGCGATTCCCTCCTGGGCACGGGCGTCGCGTGGGCAAATGGCGTGGACGGGAGCCGAAAACCGCGCACCCTCGTTCAGGAATGGCGGCCCGAAGTTCCAGTGGTACAGGAGCTGGAACTCCGCCGGCTGGTCCTTCAGGTTGACGACCTCGTCCCGAACTGTCAGCCGGTTCGAGCCGGGGATCGTCCGGTATCGCGTCTCCAGCCGGAACTGGGGGCCGAAGAGGCGAACCTCCTCGACGTGCCCCTCGACGGTGATCTCGTGCGGCGGTTCGGGGTCGACGTGCACGGCGACGTACGACGCCGGGATGTTGGCGATCCGTCCGTGCAGGCCGAACGCCACCCGGCTCTCGGTGCCGTCGGGAAGGGGCGTTCGCAACTCGAACGGCGCGCCGTTGTTCTCCAGGCCGCAACGGGCCATCAGCTCGTCGAAGCCCTCCAGCCAGCCCAGGCCGCCAGACGCCGCCAGGTTCACCAGCGCGGGATGGATCGGGCCGTCGGTCACCGGCGACTCCCAGCCCAGGATGTTCCCCTGGTAGAAGCCTTTCCATAAACCCATGCCTCGGGTCGGCACCACCAGGAACCGCAGCTCGCCGTTGTCCACGACGATCAGGTCGACTCCGTCGCGCCGGCCCCCGTGCAGCCGACGCTTGCTCAATGACCAGGGCGCCGTCACGGCCAGCCCCAACTCGGCCGAGTCGACCGCGAGGGTCTCGACCCACACGTCGTGCGAGACATCCGTCAGGGTAAAAGTCGGCATCGCGAACCTCGCTGCTGCGTGAGGGATCCCAGGCCCGGCGGAGCCGCCGCCGGCCGTCGCCGGGACTCGCATGCGGATTGTCGAGATGCTCAGGAACGGTTTCCTGAACACCGGCGACGTACCGCTGCAGGACACTGGCGCACATGCGAGCCATCGTATGGGCCGGCCGTGTCCGAATCCAGCCGGTCCTCGCCGCCGACGCAGACAGATTTCGCGATTTTTGCGTGGGGTGTCCTTGACTTCGGCACAGGGTTTGCGACAGCCATCCTGATGGCTCCAGGAACGATGCACTCCCGGGCCCAGCAAAAGGCCAGATCCCAGCCGGGAGCATCATTGGACCGGCGTTAAGCCGGTGGTCGGATGAGGACAGAGCCCCGGTTTTACACCCTGGACCTGAGTGAACGAACAGCAACCGTCGGATGGGGCTGCGCCCCGAACCACGGCGACCATCATCGACAACGACCGCCTGGCCGTTCGGATCTGAATAGGAAACCTCAACATGTTGAGAACACTTCATCGCGAACGACGCACCCGTCGGCAGAATCAGTTCCAGCTCGAGGCCCTCGACGATCGGATCGTTCTCTCGGCGGCAGCCGCCGGCGCCGCGGCCGAATCCGCCGCAAAGGTGGCGATGGTCGACCATCGCCTGGAAATCCGGTTCAGCCGCCATGAGGAGATCCTCGCCCGCCACGAGGCCCGACATGAGGCCAAGCTTCATCGCCACGAGGCCCGACATGAGGCCAAGCTTCATCGCCACGAGGCCCGACATGAGGCCAAGCTTCATCGCTACGAGGCTCGCCACAGAGCCGGGATGGCCTTCACCGCAGCCCGTTCTGTCGGCCCCAATTCCAATACCGCCGCCGCCGCGGCCATGAATCCGATGGGGGTCTCCGGATCGTCCTCGTCCTCGGCCTTGATGAATTCCGCCGGCGCCTCCGCCTCGGCCTCCAACAACGCGACGACCACCGCGAACACCACCGCGGCCCCCATGATGATGACAGCCAGCAACAGCACCAACTCTCCCCCAACGGTGCCACTGTATCCCACCACGAACACGACCACCGGCTCGGGAACCACCACCGGCTCGGGAACCACCACCGGCTCGGGAACCACCACCGGCTCGGGAACCACCTCGTCGGGCACGCTTCCGGCGAACGTCTCGGCGGCGCTCCAGGCCCTCTACCAGGAGTATGAGAACGACGGTGCTCCCAGCTCGTTCAAGCCCAGTCTGCCGTCGGATAACCTGCTCCAGATCAGCGGCACCAATGTCGGCGTGAGCCTCAAGGTCAGCGCCTCCAGCGACTTCAACACGACCTTGTCGCAGCTCCAGTCCGACGGGCTGAACGTGACGGCGTCCTCCGCGAACTACGGGATGATCGACGGGATGCTGCCGATCGCCGACCTGCCGACCGTGGCGACGATGGCCGCCAGCGTCACCGCAACGCCGCCACCGATCCTCAGTTGACGCCGACGCGGCGTCCCGCCCGAGCCGGGCGCGATCCGAATGCCGATGGGTCCGGGCCGATCCTCCTCGCGAGGCCGGCCTGGGTCCTTTTTTTGCGCGGTGGGCTGGCACGCCCAGGGCAGCGGGAACACCGGGTGGAAATGATGCCCGATCGGCGCGGGTGGTTGACGCGGGGCTCTCCGGCGGTTTAGCTTGAGCCGAAGGCTGGAGTCCGTCCGCGCCTCGCCCCCGGGCCATCACCGGGGCATGGGCTCCGGCCGGTCGTGCGATCGCACTCTCCGGATCACACCCACCAGGTGGAGGTTGGCTCCCATGGCAGACGCACAGGTCAGCGGCCGGGCGGCGGATCAGGCATCGTTCGCGGACGGGACGACGGCATCCGTCTCGCGCCGTCAGTTCGTCAGGGCCGTCGGCGCCGGCCTCGTGGCAGCGTCGGCGCCGATTGTCGGCAGTCCGGCGCTGGCGGCGGGGCCGGTGAAGTCGGGACCGTCTCCCTCGTCGGCCGCCGAGACGGCTGTCGGGCGGTTCTTCAAGACCCTCTCGGCCGAGCAGCGGAAGCTGATCTGCTTCCCGTTCGACCACCCGTTGCGGTCGAAGGTCGGCAACAACTGGGCGATCGTGGATCCGTCGATCGACGACCTCAAGCCCGACCAGCAGGCGCTCTGCCGCGAGATCATGAAGAACCTCTGCTCCGAGGAGGGGTACGAGCGGTTCATGAGGCAGATGCAGGACGATGCCGGCGGTTTCGAAAACTACCACGTCGCCGTCTTCGGCGAGCCGGGGACCGACCAGCCGTTCGAGTGGGTTCTCACCGGCCGGCACGACACCCTCCGCGCCGACGGCAACAGCGTCGAGGGCGCCGCGTTCGGCGGGCCGATCTTCTACGGCCACGCCGCCGACGGCCACGACACCGAGGACCCGAAGCACAAGCACAACGTCTGGTGGTATCAGGCCGAGCAGGCCAACAAGATCTTCGCGACCCTGGACGAGAAGCAGCGCGCCGTGGCGCTGGTCGCCAGGTCGCCGAGCGACGCGCCGTCGACGACCCGGCTCAAGGGAACGAAGGTGCCCGCGACCGGGCTGGAGATCGCCGGGATTGATGGCCAGCAAGAT
>JAKAUH010001006.1 GCA_021818605.1 Planctomycetota bacterium | reverse complement strand
GAGAAGTTCGACCGCCTGACCCGCCAGGAAGAGCGGGCGGGCCTGCTGGATGAGACCGCCACGATCGGCACCCGGGCCGGCTGGGCCGAGCGGCTGCGGGAGCGGGGATATGCCCTCCGCGGCCACCGGCTGGTGCGGGACCGGTCGTGACCCGGAACGGGGACGCGACCCGAGACGGGGATGCTAGGCGAGAGACTCAATCTTCCCGTCCAACTCATTTGGAAAAGTGATGTGGCTTCTGCCGCCGAGCTTGTCCATGAAGACGGCCAGATTACGGCTGCCGGCCTTCGAGGAGGGGAAGAGGAAGCCCTCGAGATCGGGCAGTGCGTAGAGGGCGGCGCCGAGATCCTGAGTCGGTGCTCTGCCGGAAGCATTCGCCCACACCCCGGTCAATTCCTGGTCATTCGTGGAGATGAGTTTCTGCTGAGCCGGGTCGCATAAGTCGACGACATGATCGAGTCGGACCTGCAAGCTCATCAAGAGCCAGGAACCTCGAGGGCTAGAAATGGGCGCGTTTGGATCACCCAGGAGAGCCCCCACTTCATAGATGGCAACCTGGTGGTTCTCGCCGAGATAGAGAACCCGGAAAAGTGGCGATGACAGGGTTGCGGCACTGAATCGGCTTCGGACGACTTTCGTGTGGCTCGTATCCAGACGTGTCTTCCAATGCTTGAGATTCAACGCTCGATACCAGTGTCCGGTCAGCGGGTGCCGCGACAGCCTGTCACAGCCCGAGACCTTCATCAGAAAAGTCCCTGATCAACGGCATGCAGGAGATCGACTATTTTGACTTCTTCCTCGGTACCGACCAGATCGATGGGTCGGCGGCCTCCGAACTGGGCGCTGGGCGTGGACAGCCATCTCTCCGGATCGTCGACGACGGCTGCCAGGAGTGCATCGAGATCGCGGGAAGGCACCGGATGGTCGGCCACCAGGACAGCATTCGAATCCGGCAGGAAATCACCCTCGACCATGGTTGGGTCCTCTCTTCGTCCTGAAGAGACATCCGACTTGCGCAGCAAGGCGGCCTGGTATTCATCGAGGGCCGAGCGGATCTGGTACGCATCCGCCAGGGGATCGGCACTCTGGAATCCCAGATAGTTGATGATCCTTCCAACGAGCCCATCAATATCGAGAGCCGTTGGCGGATCACTCTCTGTGCCTGTCCGCGGGCGATGCGACCTCGATGCATCGGCGTGTTTCAGTTCCCGCGACATGACCGTCTCCTCTTTCTACCACGATGCTCGATCTGCGTAAAGCGGAGGATGCCGGCCGCTCCGGCATCTCCGTTCTTTTCCATTATGTCGAACGTCTTCCGGGAGCGCCAACCTGTGACGCTTCGCCGCCACGGCCCTCGAGACGGCGTCCCCGGGCCGGGGTCGCCCTCCTTGAAAGGCGGGGTGGTCGGGTCCGGACGATGGCGTTCGGCGACGAGTCACGAACAATCCGAGGATGTAGGATGCGGCGCGCCCGAGAGTCCTCGAGCCGTCCCCCCGCTTTGGGTGACACCCCGAAAGGAGGGCTCGGAACGGGGACGCAGAGGGGCTCGGAACGGAAACGCAGCAAGTTTGCCCAGCCGGGCGTTCGCTGCCACCCGGCCCGCCCGGACGGATCGGGCGGCTTCGCCGCAGTCGCGGACCGGCCCCGCCGGGATCGGGGATCGTTCCGCTTCTTCGGCCGGGCCGGCCGCCGATGTCGGCCCTGCTGACCGGGCTCCGCCGGGACATCCGGGCGTTCTTCGGCCGCTACGCCTCTCGGAGGGGTTAGGGGCGAGGGGCGAGGGGTTAGGAGGGAGGGCCGGATCCGGAAGACGGGCCGTCTTCGCCTCTTCCTCGCCCCTCGCCCCTCATCCCTGGCCCCTCCCCGAAGGCGGGGCTACTGGATGAGACCGCCGCCATCGGCACCCGGGCCGGCTGGGCCGAGCGGCTGCGGGAGCGGGGATACACCCTCCGCGGGCACCGGCTGGTGCGGAGCCGGACCACAGGTACGACCGAAGAGCCTCACCACGAATCACACGGATAGGAACCCGATCCGGGCTCAGTCCGTCCTTGATCCGTGTTATTCGAGCGATCCGTCGTCATTTCGACGGTTCAACCGACCCTCGGGGAACACCGACGTCACGGACCATGCCTCGAGCAAATCTTCCAGAAGCGGCTCATGGTCGTCGATATGATGGAGGAGTTGAAGAACCCTCGCGGAGGCCTCGATGAGCAAGAAGAGACCTTCCCCGCTGGGCGACTACGCCGGTCTGCTCGGCCAGATCAAGGAGCGCATCCGGCAATCCCAGGCCCGGGCTGTGCTGTCGGCGAATGCCGAGATGATCCGGCTTTACTGGGACATCGGGCACATCCTGGTCGAACGGCAGGGGCGAGAGGGTTATGGCACGGCCGTCATCCCCCGGTTGGCACGCGATCTCCGCAACGAACTCCCCGAAGTTAAGGGGTTCTCCGAGCGGAACCTGGGCCGGATGATCGCCTTCCGTCGGGCCTATCCCCGCCCGGCTGAACTTTTGCCACAGGCCGTGGCAAAACCTCCCTCAACGACGGACCTGCCACGGCCGGCGAAACGAGGCGCCCATCCCGATCCTGGCTCAATTGTGCCACAGCCCGTGGCACAAGGGCCTTCGGACATCCCCTTGCTCTGGTCGATCCCCTGGGGCCACCACGCGGTCCTGCTGGAGAAGGTCAAGGACCTCGACATCCGTCTCTGGTACATGGAGCAGGCGATCCGGCAGGGCTGGAGCCGGGAGATCCTCGCGCTGATGATCAAGGGCGACGCCCACTCACGCCAGGGCCGTGCCATCAGCAACTTCCCCGACCGACTCCCGCCCGCGCAGTCGGACCTGGTCACTCAGTCGCTCAAGGATCCGTACATCTTCGACTTCTTGACCCTGGAGGAACCGTTCCACGAGCGGGAACTGGAGACGGGCCTCCTCCGTCACCTCGAGCGTTTCCTGCTCGAGCTCGGCCAGGGGTTTGCGTTCGTGGGCCGGCAATATCGCATCGAGATCGGCGACGAGGACTTCTACCTCGACCTGATCTTTTACCACCTAAGGCTCCGGGCTTTCGTGGTCGTCGACCTGAAGAAAGGGCCGTTCAAGGCCGAATATGCCGGCAAGATGAACCTCTACCTGAGCATGGTCGACGACACGCTCCGGCACTCGACCGACGCCCCATCCATCGGACTCATCCTCTGCCAGGACCGCAACCGCGTCGTGGCCGAGTACGCCTTGAGGGGCATCACCAAGCCGATCAGTGTCTCCGAATACGAGCTCACCCGCTCCTTACCCCGTGAGCTGCAATCGAGCCTGCCGACCATCGACGCCATCGAGGCCGAACTGGCCGAGCCGCCGCCCGCAGACCCGATCCCCAAACGTGCCGCCCGCGGCAAGAAGGGGGGGCCATCGTGAACACTCGACTCGTGGTATCGCCGGATGATCGAGTCCTGTTTCGGAGACTTGCAATTGACCGGCGCGGAGAATTGTGCGGTATAAGCCGGTGACACCGACGGCTGCCGGCGGGCCGACGACCTCCTGTTCCGGGCCGGCGACCCGGCCGACGTCGACGATGCCTGCCGGCGGTCCGCCGTCGGTAAGCTCCTGCCAAACGCCCTCTACGTCCACCGCTCGGC
>JAKAUH010000140.1 GCA_021818605.1 Planctomycetota bacterium | reverse complement strand
TACTGGCCTGGCCCCTGTCCGAACCGTCCCGGCGGGGTCGGGGGATGGATGCGATCACCCCGGACCGCCTGGAACTCGGCCACGACCCCACTCCAGACCCGGCCCGCAGTCGCAGTCAGTCGGCGGAGGGGCCGGCAATCACCGCGATCCGAGGGCATGCTATCGGACGCCGGCCAGGACTCGCGGACAGCGACAAGGGAAATGAGCTGATACCGACTCTGGCCCTTCCCACCGTCTTCGTCCAGCCTCATTCGTCGTCGGAACCGGAGTCCTCGGCGGATTCTTCCTCCAGGTTGATGACGTCGCTACCGATGGCGGCGAGGGGATTCCGGCGGTTGTAGAGCTGTCGGATCGTGTCGAAATACTCCGTCTCGCTGAGCTCCCTGCCCGTAACGCTGTCCACGAGCTTGAGCCACGGCTCCCGCGAAGGGTCGTCGGTCACGGGTTGAAATAGGATCATTGTGATATTTTCAAACTTCTCGCCTGGGTCGACGTATTCCTGGCGCCCGCTGATGGTTCCCAGGAGCTTTCGCGCACGCTGGAACGTCGAGACCGGCCGTCCGCGGGTCACGTCTCGATCGGCGGCCTCGGGAAAGCAGAACAGGGCACACACGACCGAGTAGGGAAACCGTAGATGGAGCGAGATGGCCTCGGGGCAGAGGTCGTAAAAGCGGTTCTTCAGGTTCTTGCCATACGGCTGCGATGTGATGCTCTTCAATGAGATCGCGAGCATGAGACCGTGGCGATCGTCCGCATGGCTCACGTCGACCTTCTTCGGGCCCAGTCCCCCTTGAAACTCCCTCTCGCCAGGCCCACCGCGCTTCGGCTTGATCCCCTTGAAGCCCACGGCTCTGAGCCCCTCCGCGACTTCCCAGGCGAGGTGCCGCGCGAGTTGTCCCGCGTAGTTACTCCGTGCCTCGCGGGCGGCATTCCCCTTGCCGCTGGGAGGAATCGGTCCAACGGCCTTGACGGCATCAAGCAGGCTCATTGATGGAGTCCCGATAGCCCCGGCGGGCGCGCAAGGTGTCTGTCGCCGACCGAAGCAACTCGCAATCGGCCAGGGTGAGACCCAACATCTTCCTGAGAATCACCGCGTCGGCCCGCTCCTGAGCGGCGCCGTCCTCTCCCTTCCGGACCGCATGGTCGAGCTCCTCGGCAAGCGCGGCAAGATGGACTGTTTGAGACGGGTCGGGGCTGGCGACGACAACGTTCTCTGCCTCGGTCGGCTCGAGTTTGAGCATCCCTCCGCCAAGAGCATGGCCCTCGATCTCGACGCTGAGCCGGGTCAGTGAAGTCTGCCAGAGGGCGGCGATGACGTCGCTCGTTATCTCCGATCCGGCATGGAGCCGGAGCAGGTGGAGGCTGTTCGGGGCGAAGGCGTCGACATCGTTGGCGACCAGCCGCGGTGTCAGGCCGCTCATGTAGGTCAGGAAGGCATCGGGCCGGTGGACGTGCGGGACACAATACCAGGGAGAGCGCGTCCGGCATTTGTACGCCTTTTCGATCCCCCTGGCTTCGCCCTGATCGAGATACCTGCGAACGGTCCGCGGAATCGGGGAGTCCTTCCGAATATGAAGGAGATATCCCGCCTCCCCGATCTCGACGGCTCGACGCCAGTCGTCGGGCGTGAAGCGAAGACCGGTGAGGGCTCGCCCGCGCCGGATCGCGGGCCTGAGGAACTCGTCGGGAATTCGCCACTGGCGAGCCGCCGCGGGTCCGAGATGAAAGAAGTCGTTCGCCCCGGTGACGTAGCCGATGCCGACGTCGGCGAGTGCTCCGAGCCGCCGGGCCTTCGTCGACGCCTTGAGTTCGCGGTAAAGATCCCGGGCCTTCGGGGAAATGAAGTGCTCGATCAGCCGCGACTCTCCGGAAGCGATGTCGGCTGCATCGATCTGCCGGGTGCCGGAAAGCGACCGATCATCCCGTTCGCGGATCCCTGAGAGCAAACCCGGGTGAGCCAGATCCTGAGACAGAAACCTGCAGGAAGCGCGGCCCTTCTCGTCCGCCAGAAGGAGAAGAGTGTCCTCGCTGAGCTCGGGAAATAGCTTCTTGCGGAAGGTGAGAAAGGTCGCGGTGCCAAACGAGCGGCGGATATGCTCCAGGACGGGTCGGGCGTATTTTGCGTGTGCGACCTCCATCGGAAGGACCATGGCAAGCCGGCCCCCTGGCCGAAGCATCGCAATGCCGTGAACGACGAAAGGTGCCCACGAGCTGCAAAGCTCGGGCAGCCGGACGCCCTGGGCCAGGCTTCGGGCGAGGCCGAGTTTCCTGGCCTCTCCTGTGAAGCGCTGATAGCGGATGAACGGCGGATTGCCGATGACGGCATCAACTTGCTGCGAGGAGCTCGGCTCGACGCTGAAAAAGTCCGCGTGCCGAAGGTTTCGCCGGTCGAGATCGTATTCCTCGACGAGCTTTTCCCGAATCAGGCGGTGGACCCCGGCGTCGATCTCGACGCCGAATACCTGGCACCCGGGGCGCCCGCGCAGCTCGATGAGCCGCTTGCAGGCAGATCGGAGGAAGACGCCCCCGCCAAAGCTCGGGTCGAGCGCAGTATCCGAGGGAGAGCGGATGGCCCACCAGGCGAGAAAGTCCGCAATCTGAGCGTCGGTGTAAAAGGCTCCGAGCGTCTTCGCGTCGTGCTCCGATGCCTCCGGATGGCTTGTGGGATAGTCCAGAAGACTCATTCGACTTATTCCAGGCATTTGAGTGATTGGCGGAGAACAGCGTCGCACCGTCGCCGCACCCTGAATCGCCCCGCCGTGACAGTCGTCTCCTGGGCCAGGCCCGAAGAGCCGAGAGCGGGAAGGCAGCCCCGCTTGTCCGCTCCCCAATGCCCTCCAGAGTCCCCATGCTTCACCATCCAGGATCATAACACATCCTAAACTCCTGTCCACCCAATTCGATTCCCCGCGGCAAGATCGCACGAGGGGCTCATTCGAATCGGCGATGCATGGGAAGACCTCGAAGAAGGGATAGCGAGAGGAACATGACAATGGAGGCAGTGAGATGGCGTCGTTCTCGGTCCGCTCGCCCGGTCGTGTCGTTGGTCCGGCCCCGGCCCGCTGGTCCGGTCGGTCCAGGCCCGGACCCCGAACCGGCCAGCCCCGGATCGCTGTCGCGGCCGGCTCCAACAGAAACCGCCCGCGGACGGCTCGAAACGCATCCAGGCCCAGCCGCGGCCCGACCGCTCGCCGAATAACCTCGGGCGACTCGTCCCCACCAACCGGAACGGTCCGGCAAAAAAATTCGCGAATTCAAAAAAAGGCGGGAACAAAATTAGCCGGATGGCGTCTCTATATTCAGTGCTCTTTGGCAAATCGGTCGATGGTAAAAATGCAATCTTGCCCGGGATGGCGGTGCAACCATGGTGGCGCATCGGCTACGAAGCCATTCCACATTGTCTGACAGCACGCAGACATGGACGGTAGCCTGCTGGCGTGAAACTGGTCCGAGCCATCTTGCTTGCCAGGTCGTCATAAAGGATGCACGCATCCCGGGCGAAGAGGGGGTCAAGAACAGGCTGAGACCCTGGAAATCGCACGAACGAACCCAATCTTCATGAACCCTTCATATTCTGAGACCCTGGAAAGCGCGCGAACGAACCCAATCTTCATGAACGCGTCATGTAGGGAA
>JAKAUH010000221.1 GCA_021818605.1 Planctomycetota bacterium | reverse complement strand
TGTCCTCACGCTGGCGGCAACCCTGGTCCTGTTGCCTGGTATCTCATCCCTCGCGTGGGCCGGCCCGCCGGCAGAAACCGTGGCTGAAGAATCCGGCTCGCCGTCCGCGCCGGCATCAACCCTCGGCCCCGTCGTCATCGCCGCGGTGGATCTCGTCGTGGTCACGGTCATGGTCGCGCTAGGATTTGATGTCCGGCTCGTGCTGCTGATCGGCGCGGTCCCGCTGTTCCTCGCGCATGGCGGAATCGCGTCGATGCTCGACCGGATGGTCGCCCAGATGACCAGCAAGGCCACGGTCGTCCCGATCGGGTCGGCGGTCGGGTTCGCGTTCGTCCTGCGCGCCACGGGCTGCGATCGGCACCTCGTTGAGCTGCTGCTGATTCCGATCCGGCGTGCACGGCCATTGCTCGTGCCCGGCGGCATCGCGGCCGGCTACGTCATCAACACCACGATCGTCAGCCAGGCCGGCACGGCCTCGGTGCTCGGTCCGATCCTGCTGCCGCTACTCAGGGCCGGCGGCCTCGGGCCGGCGCAGGCCGGCGCGGTGCTCCTGCTCGGGGCCTCGATGGGCGGCGAGCTGTTCAACCCGGGCGCCGTCGAGATGCGCAAGCTCGCCGAGTTAACCGGCATGCCCGGCCCGGCACTCGTCCGGCAGTCCGCCTGGCTGAACCTGTCGGCATGTTCGACGGCGCTTCTGACCTTCTGGCTGCTGTCGCTTCGGCGCGGGCCGACGGACGCCGCTGGTGACGACGTCGACGCTGCCGCGAAGGCTGACGATTCGGGTGAGTCGTTCGACATCAACCTGTTCAAGGCGATCGTGCCAGTCGTACCGCTGGTGATCCTGATGGGCGAGCCGATGCTCGGCCAGGCGTCTCCGTTGTACGGGATCGAGGGCCCGCCGCGGATCCTGGCGGCCATGCTGATCGGCATCGTCGCCGCGGGAATTGCAAGTCCTGGGTCGATTCGGAGGCTCGCGCCGGCGTTCTTCGAGGGCGCGGGATACGCGTATTACCACGTCATCTCGCTGATCGTCGCGGCCTCGACATTCGCCGAGGGCGTCCGGCTCAGCGGGTTGATCGCCGTGGTGATCCGCCATATCGCCCGCTGGCCTGACCTGGCGCTGGCCGTCGGGATGGCCGGGCCGTGGACGCTGGCCGTGATCTCGGGAACGGGCATTGCTCCGGCCGTCGCCGTCATGGAGTTCTTTGTGCCGGCGGCGGGCGCGATGGGGCTGGATCCGGTCCGGCTGGGTACTGTCTCGGCTCTGGGCGCCCATTTTGGCCGCACGATGAGCCCGGCTGCCGCCGTCGTTATGGTCTGCGCGACCCTCTCGCAGGCCCGGCCTGCCGCGCTCATCCGGCAGGTGGCGCCGCCGCTCTTTGCTGGGGGCGCCGTGCTGCTCGCCGCGGCCATCTTCCGGCTGCTCTGATGGGTTTTGCCGCATCTCCGCGAGTACCGGTAAAATCCTCACCGAACACCGAAAACCAAAGAGCGAAGACCGAAGAACGTATCCTGCGGTCGCCAGGCCGCGCTGCGATAGGAGCCTTCAGCCCATGGCCGACAATCATGCCTTCGACGTTGTCAGCGAGATCAACCACTCCGAGATGCACAACGCCGTCGTCCAGGCGCAGCACGAGCTGGCCGTCCGGTTCGACTTCAAGGGGACGCGTGCGTCGATCGAGTTCAACAAGAAGGACAACACCCTGACGCTGCTGGCCGACCACAAGGGCCAGCTCGACACGGTGATCCAGGTGCTCAAGGAGAAGATGTCGCGCCGGGGTGTACCGGTGGGCGCCCTGCGCCGGGGGAAGCTGGAGGAGGCGTCGCACGACACCGTACGCGAGGTGCTGACCCTGCACACCGGCATCGACACCGACGACGCCCGCAAGATGATCAAGGACATCAAGCAGCTCAAGCTCAAGGTTCAGGCGCAGATCATGGACGACAAGCTGCGCGTCACCGGCAAGAAGATCGATGACCTGCAGGCCGTCATTGCCCATCTCAAGGCAAACGGACCGGAATACCCGCTCCAGTTCGTCAACTTTGCCTGATCGCCAGGATGACGGCGTCGTGCACGGTCTCGGTCCAGGATCAGGCATCGTCGCTGAAGCCGAGCGGCGAGAGGCCCGATCTAATAGGGGCCTCTGTCGATCGCGGGGACCTCGTTGGCAGCAAGCAAGCTACCTCGACAGGGCCGTTCGTGCCGGTGAGCGGCAACGGGGGACCGGCGGCTCCAAAGTAGGAGGTGTTCGGATGGGCTTCCTGAGCGGGCGGGTCACGTATACGCGGTATCGGGTCGGCGGGGATTCGCCCCTGCCCTTCGGCGACGACATCCTGGAGCTGGCCCGCCAGCACATGATCGGCCGCCATGGTGCCGAGGCTGCCGACGGCATCTCCGTCGGCTGGGCGGGGGGCGACCATGTTCTCGACCTGACGATCGATCTGGGCAAGAATGTCCTCAACGACGCCATCCACATGGCCATCCGCATCGATGCCGACAAGATTCCGGGGTCGCTGCTGCGGGCCTACACTCAGATGGAGATCGAGGCCCGGGCGCGCACGAATCCCAGCGGATTCGCCACCAAGGCCCAGAAGGAGGAAGCCAAGGAGGCCGCGCAGGCCCGCGCCGCCGCCGAGGCCGCCGACGGCCGCTTCCGCCGGCACAACCATTATCCGATCCTGTGGGACGGCCGCACCCAGACGCTCTACGCCGGCGCCACCAGCTCGAGCGTTCTTGAGCGGCTCCAGGGGCTCTTCCGCGAGACCTTCGGCCGCACCCTCGAGCCGCTCACCGCCGGCGCCGTGGCGCGGGGCATCGAGCTCGACGGGCCGGGCGAGCCCCGCGTCGAGTCGATGATCCTTCGCGGCAGCCCGATCGCCCCCGCCACGGCGCCGGAGAGCGAGCCGCCGTCGGTCGCCTGGGCCGGCGACGATCCCACCAGCCTTGACTACCTCGGCAACGAGTTTCTCCTCTGGATGTGGCACGCCCTCCAGAATGAGGGTGAGTCCGTCCGCCTGGCCGACGGCTCCGAGGCGATCGTGATGCTCGCCAAGACCCTCACCCTTGATTGCCCCCGCGGCGAAACCGGCCGGGATCAGCTCACCGACGACGCCCCAACCCGGCTCCCCGAGGCCCTCCGCGCCCTCCAGTCGGGCAAGCTTCCCCGCAAGGCTGGCATGATTCTCGTCCGCCACGGTGCGCAGTACGAGCTGACCCTCCAGGCCGAGACCCTCGCCGTCTCGGGCGCGGCGCTGCCGAAGCCCGACGACGACGGCCTCTCGCGCCACGATCAGAAGATGGCCCGGATCGATGGCCTCCGCCACCTCACCGAGAGCCTCGACCTCCTCTACCAGGCGTATCTACTCCGCCGGACCGGCTCCGGCTGGACCGATGAGCTCGGCCGCATCCGTCGATGGTTGCAGGCCGCCTGATGCATCCCGCCAACGAGCCGGCACCCGGAATCAACCAGCGCCCGATCATCACCCGGCCGGGACGGACGGAACGCCTTCCGCCGTCCCGGCCGGGATCTGACGTCGACGAGAGGCCGCCCAGGCCGATTCGGTCCTTTTCGTCGTTCCTGCAGGCTGCCCAGATTCGCGCCAGGAAGAGGATGAGTGAACCTTTGACGTCCGCCGGTCG
>JAKAUH010000655.1 GCA_021818605.1 Planctomycetota bacterium | reverse complement strand
TACCGCCTCGTTCAATCCCAGGACTATGACCAAAGAACTCGGCGGTTCGCTGAGCAGGCTTTCAACCGCAACCCTGACTCGTTCGGAGAGGCGCTCGCGCAGCCGTTCCATCCTGAGCAGCGAAAAAACCGCGGTCTCGGAGGCGGCCAGCAGAGCACTGAGCGCGAGCAGCCCAGCCACTACAAGCGGCAGCAGGTACATCGCCTCACGCCTTGGACCCGAGCTGATCGAAACCCGCGCCTCGCGGGTCAATCCGACGCTCACGCCCGTCGGTTTCACGTACGAGGAGCCGGCGCCCTTCGACAATTTGCCCGATCCGAGACACTGCAACTCCGAGGCGGCGTCCCAGCTCACACTCCGAGTAAGCGGGCGCCATGCAGAAAAGCAGCTCGTAGTCTTCGCCACCGCCCAGCGCCAATGTCCGACCTTCGCCCACCACGGCGCGGTATGCCGGCGACAGCGGAATAGCGCCAAGATCGAGGCGTGCGCCGACGCCGCTGCGTTCCAGGATATGACCAAGGTCCTGAATCAGACCGTCGCTTATGTCGATGGCCGCGATGCGCAATCGTGTGCGCGCGAGGGCGCGGCCGGCCGTAGGCCTCCTCGGGCGGATGCTCGGGGACACCCAGCTCGGCCCGCAGCCGGGTCAGTTCGCGCTTCAGCTCGTCCATCGTCCCGGCATACGCCGGATCCTCGTGGACGTCCTTCAGCTCGTACGGATCCTTCTCGCGGTCGAACAGCTCCCAGGACTGCAGATCCGGCCCGTCGAACCGGACGAGCTTGTATCGTGAGGTCACCACGCCGTGGTGCGGGCGGACGTGGTGCGGCTGGGGGTACTCGTAGTATTCGTAATAGAACGACTTCCGCCAGTCGGCCGGCGTGCGGCCGGCGAGCACCGGGACCAGGCTGCGGCCCTGCATGTCCGCCGGGACCGGTCGGCCGGCCGCCTCGAGGAACGTCTCGGCGAAGTCGAGGTTCGAGACGAGGTCGGCGTTCACCGAGCCAGGCTTCACGACGCCCGGCCAGCGCATGAGCAGCGGCGTCCGCAGCGATTCCTCGAAGATCCAGCGCTTGTCGAACCAGCCGTGCTCGCCCAGGTAGAACCCCTGGTCGGCCGTGTAGACCACGATGGTGTTCTCGGCCAGCCCCTCGTCGTCGAGGAACTTCAGCAGCCGGCCGACGCTCTCATCGACGGCCTTGATGCAGCCCAGGTAGTCGTGCATGTAGCGGTTGTATTTCCATCTCACCAGTTCGGCGCCGGTGAGCTTCGCCGCGCGGAAGGCGGTGTTGCGCGGCTCGTAATAGGCGTCCCACGCCGCGCGTTGTTCGGGCGTCTGGCCCTTCGGCGGGTTCAGCTTGAGGTCCCGCGGAGTCATCGTGCGGGCGATCGTCATGTCCTGGTCGTGCTCGGCGAGGCCGCGGCCGGAGTAATCGTCGAACAGCGTGGGTGGCTCGGGATACTTGCGGTCGGCGTCGTGACCCAGGTGCCTCGTGGCGGGAAGCCACTCGCGGTGGGGCGCCTTGTGCTGGCACATCAAGAGGAACGGCCGCGATCGGTCGCGCTCGCGCAGCCACTGAAGGCTCAGGTCGGTGATGACGTCGGTCACATACCCGGCCTGCCGGGCGCGGGTTCCCTTGTGGATCATCATCGGGTTGTAGTACTCGCCCTGGCCGGGCAGGATGTGCCACTCGTCGAACCCGGTGGGATCGCTGACCAGGTGCCACTTGCCGAAGATTGCCGTCTGATAGCCGGCGGAACGGAGCATCTTCGGGAACGTCGGCTGCGAGCCGTCGAAGCGGCTGTTGGAGTTGTTGTAGAAGCCGTTTTTGTGCGAGTACTTGCCCGTCAGCACGGTGGCGCGGCTGGGCCCGCAGATGGAGTTGGGCACGATGCAGCGGTCGAACCGCATCCCCTCGCGGGCGATCCGATCGATGTTCGGGGTGGAGATCAGCCGGCGAGGATCGTTGTAGGCGCTGATCGCCTGATAGGCATGGTCATCACTGAAGATGAAGACGATGTTCGGTGGTCGGCGCGCCGTGGTTGCTTTGGCCCGGCCGTTGGCCGTCGCTGGGGTCTGCGCCGATGCGGCGCCGGCGATTAGCAGCAGGAGCAGGCCGAATGCCAGTAGAGCCGGACGCCGGGCCGGGGCCGGGGCCGGGTTCGTCGTTCGCTTGAAGTTCGTCGATCGCACGATGCCGCTCTCCTCGGGTGGGATGAGTAGGGCAGGGCAGGGGGCCGGGCCGTGTTCGGTCGGCTCGGGCTTTCTACTCTACCGCGACGGCGAGGCCGCCGGGAGGGCGCGCCGGTCCGTAAAAAAATGGACACTCCTGGCCGAACACCACCTGGTTCGAGCCCGGCATGGGCGGATCGCCTGGACTGGGCGAACCGGCGACGTCAGTCGCCGGGTTCTTGCTTTCGGCATGATGACCCGGCGACTGACGCCGCCGGATCGCCTGGAGGTGGAAAGTGACGTAGCCCGAGCTGACGAATCCACCCGGCGACTGACGTCGCCGGTTCGCCTATGACCCGGCGACTGACGTCGCCGGTTCGCCTATGACCCGGCCAGGTGGTGTTCGGCGAGAAGTGTCAAAAAACAATGATACGCGAGGGAGCTAAGGCCGGACCCGGCGACTGACGTCGCCGGTTCGCCAGGCCCGCAGGCGAGTCCGCCAGGCCACACAGCCGAACCGGCATGGCCGGGCCCGGCGACTCACCTCGCCAGTTCGCCAGGCCGCACAGCCGAACCGGCCCTAAGAACCCGACGGATTCCGGCGTTTCCAGGGGCAAACGGCTTGTTACGTCTCCGCTTTTCCGCTGGACTTCTCGCTTGGTCGCGGATCGTTGGCAAAAAATGCTCGAACAGGATGGGCACAGGCACCTCGAAGACTCGGAGCCAGTCTCCCTTTTGCTCGAGCGTGCAAGTCGATTGTCCATCGCGGCGCCGGCGGAGTTCGAGGGATCTCGCAGGCTGCCGCGCCGAGATCATTTTGAGCGAGCGACGGAGGGTCGGTCGGGCTCGGGGAACTTGGGCGGCTGATGCGACGCGCGGAGGGAGTCGAGCTCGGCGCGGGCGGCGAGGAAGAGCGGCTGATTGGGGAACTGCGCGAGTGCGGCGTCGAGGGCTCGCCGCCGAGCGGGGATGTCCTCGGCCCGGGGCGTGCCGTCGTCGCAGGCGACGCGGAAGCCGACCGTCGGCGCCCGGCCGCCGGAGCCGAGGCGGAAGCCCGAGACGGTGTCGTACGAGCCGGAGTCGAACGCGCCGCCGCGCTGGACCCAGTTCTCTCCTTCGTGCGGACCCATCGGGTCGATGAGCAGGCCGGGCGGGAGCGGGCCGAAGTTATCCCAGCAGTGCTCCCAGACGTTGCCCGACATGTCGAAGAGACCCCAGCGGCTCGGCAGCTTGCTACCGCCGGGCGCGGTGCGCAGCGACGAGACGTGCGAATAATACGGGAGCCAGCGGGGATCGTCGCCGAAGAAGAACGTGGCGGTCGAACCGACCCTCTGGGCGTGGTCCCACTCGGCCTCGGTGGGGAGCCGGTAGCCATTGGCCTGGAGGTCCCAGCTCCAGGTGTCGCTTTTTCCCGGGACGAGAGCGTAATAGAGCAGGCGCCCGTCGCGAAGGCTGAGCCAGTTGCAGAACAG
>JAKAUH010000258.1 GCA_021818605.1 Planctomycetota bacterium | reverse complement strand
GGCTCCGCCCGGCGATCCGGAATCGGCCCGCTGTCCCGGGCCGATCCTGTGCGGGAGAGGGCTCCGTCCCCTGACCCCGCGGCCCGGATCGGCGGAATCGGCCCGGATCGGCGGAATCGGACGGGATCGGCGGGCCGAGCCGCTGAGGTCACCCGTCCCGCGGGGGGCCCGGCTGGTAGGCCGGCCACCCGAGCCGGAGGCGGTGACTGGATTCCCGAGAGATCGTAAAGTGACAGGAGACAGGAATCCGGCGGGAGGTGTTTCATGCCTGCGACAGAGAGGCAACATAACCCGGAGGAACTCGCCCGCCTCGGGGCCGAGGTCTTCGATCGGCGGGTTCGCCCGATTCTTCGCCCCGAAGACGACGGCAAGTTCGTCGCCATCGACGTCGAGACGGGCGATTTCGAGCTCGACGACGACTCCACGGCCGTCGTGCGGTTGCGGGCGTGACGCCCTCGAGCGGAGATCTCGCTCGGCCGCGTCGGGGCCCCGGCGGCTTATCGGATAAGGCGGTGTCGGTGATCCGCGGTGTCGTGAATGCCCGGAATGAGGGCATCGTCTCCCTCCGCGTGCGTGGGCCAACAGGTTTCGAGCTCGACGTGGATGCCGTGGTCGATTCCGGGTTCACCGCATCGTTGGCGCTATCCGCCCCCACGATCGCGGCACTCGGCCTTGTGCGACAGTCGGGTGGGGGGCAGTGCTGGCCGACGGCTGGGTCCTGCAGTTCGACATCTCTGTAGCGGAGGTGGCCTGGGACGGCGCCTGGCGGCCGGTGCTGGTCTCGGCCATCGGTGCCGAATCGCTCCTGGGCATGCGGCTCCTGGCAGGGCACGAACTGCGAATCGCCGTCGTCCCCGGTGGTGCGGTGGAGATCACCCCGCGGCCCTGAGCGCGGAGAACGAGTCGATCCAGCGGACCCGGTCCGCGGGCTTCTGATCCCTGTTGATCGGCGGAATCGCACCGGAGTCCCGGGGCGGGACCGGCGCGCCGAACCGGCCCGGCATCTCCGGAGACTTCGAAGAATCCCGGCGCGGCGTGTGACGCCTTCGAAGATCTCCGCGCGCAATACCTGAGATCTTCGAAGAATGCGCGGACTCTTTCGAGGGGACCGATCCCGAACAGCGGGCCGAGTCCGGCCGACCGAGGCGTTGCAAGTAGGTCGGGCATTCTTGCCCGACGTCCGGGCCTCCAGGAAGGCCGGGCATTCTTGCCCGACGTCCGGGCCACGTCGAGCAAAGAAGCCCGAGGTCCTTTCCTTCAAGCGAAGTCGGTCTCGCTCCTCGCGCCGCGGCATCGCCGCATGCCATTGCACCGACTTGACGGCCGATCATGGCCGATCTCCAATGGAGTTGGAGGAAGCACGTCCCGCGAGGCGCCCCGACATCGCTGAGGAGTCGTGGCGCCCCACGGTCGGGAGAACCTCATCATGCGTGCCACGCCGAGGTTCGCGGCCTGCATGGTCGCGGCGATCATCGCGGTTATCGGACTCCATCGCGGCCATGCCCGCCAATCGCCCGCGCCCACCCATGGCCCACGCGGCGGGACTCCGGTGCGCACCCAGCACTACCAGTTCGAGGTCTTCGGCTATCCGACCGGCCTGCGGGTCTTCGTCTCCGATAAGGACAGGGCCGTGAACGCCGCCGCGCTGAGCGGCACGGCGACCTTCTTCCACCCCAACTCGCCCCAGCCCTGGTTTTCTCGCCCGCTCCGGCCGTCGCCGTCGCAACCCGCTGCGGCGGCGGAGTCAGTCGACCTCGCCATGAACCTGGCGTCGGTCCCAGAATCCGGCGCGAGCGTGAAGATCGAGATCAACGGATTGCCCGAGCCGAAGGAGCCGTCGGCCCGGTTCACCGTGCCGTTCTCGTTCGTTGCCAGTCGTTCGGACGAGGCCGAAAAGGCCGAAAACGGGGCCAGGACGGCTGACGACAATGTCCACCCTCCGCCCGGCACGGCGATCCACTACTTCCCGGCCGCCGGGTTCTACCAGACGGCCCACGGTAGCCTGATCTGGGTTTCGACCCCGGGCTACTACTACGGGACCTCGGTGCAGTATTACCCGCACATCCAGGCGTCGGGATGGCAATACGCCCAGCCGGCTCCCGATCCATCCCAGGGCACAACCGCGACCAGCTCGCGCGCGGGGGTCGAGCCCATCCACACCGAGCTGTACTGGCGCCCCCGGGCCTTCGGTGACACCGAGTCGTACCAGAACTGGCTGCACGGCGAGATGTGGCGGCAGCAACTCGCTGGTGCATCTCCCTCGTCGATGGGCGGCGACTGCGCCCGCTGTCATCGCTGATCGTCTCGGCGCGCCGGGCGTTCGATCCGATCGGCCCACCCGGCCCGGTCGAGGGACGGAACTCCCTCCTTCAACGGACCGGGCCGGGCGAATCGGGTCGGCATGCCTCGGCTCCTCCGTTCGCCATCGATCCGGACTGCGCTCCGCCTAGGCTGGCTGCCCTTCGATGACGGAGATATCGCCGTAGGATGGGACGACCCGGGTCAGGCGGAACCCGGCCGACTCATACAGCCGCCGGAACTCATCCTCCGTGCGCTCGAGCCCGCCGGGCATGATGAGCATGTTGAGGTCGACGAACTTCCCATGGGAGGGCACGTCGCCGGGGGGCAGAACGTGCTCGACGACGAGGAGCCGCGCGCCGGGGGACATGGCCGCGCGGACATTCTGGAGGATTCGTCGCGAGTCGTCGTCGTCCCAGTCGTGGATGACGTGGCGGAGGAAATACGCGTCGGCCTGCACGGCGATCGGCTTGAAGAAGTTGGCGCCGATGACCTCGCAACGGTCGGCCACCCCTGCGTCCTCGAGCGCCGCGCGGGCATGGTCGACGACGTGCGGCAGATCGAACAGGATGCCGCGCATGGCGGGATAGCGGCCCAGGATGCCGATGAGGTTGCTGCCGTTGCCGCCGCCGATATCGGCGAGCGTCGTGATGTCGGACATATCGAAGTGGTCGAGCACACCGGCGGTCTCGCGGCCGTGGATGGCCGTCATGGCGGCGTCGAAGACGCGGGCCTTCTCGGGGTTCTCGGCCAGGTAGGCGAAGATTGGCTTGCCGTAGAGCCGGTCGAACGCGGTCTTCCCCGTGCGGACGCTCTCCAGCAGGCCGCCCCAGGCGTGGTAGTGCTCCTCGCCGAACATGATTGCCAGCGGCCAGAGCGTCTCGGGCGCATCCGAGCGGAGCGTCTCGGCCTGCGGGGTCAGCCGGAAGTGCCGCGGCGATTCTTCCGAGAAGATGCCGACGCTGGCGAGTGTGCGGAGCAATCGGTAGAGCGTCGGCGCGTGGGTGCCGGTGGCCTCGGCCAGCTCCTCGACCGGCCGCGGCCTGCCCGCCAGGATATCGGGGATCCGCAGCTTGGCGGCGACGTAAACCGCCTGCGAGATCCAGTAACCTGTCATGATCCCATGGACCTGGTCGCGCGGTGTCGGGTCCGGCATGGTGGACTCCATGTCCTGCAATCGAGGGGGCGTCCGGTCCTGTCCTGTCCTGTCCTGTCCCGTCCTGTCGAGGCGGAAGTTCCGCCCGGCAGGACCGGACGCGCCCGGGAGATGCGGTTGTTACTTCGGCTTGTCGTCGGTCTTCCTGTCGTCTGACTTGACCGCCGGGGCCTTGTCGTCGGTCTTCTTGTCCTCATCCTT
>JAKAUH010000980.1 GCA_021818605.1 Planctomycetota bacterium | reverse complement strand
CTTCAGGCCAGGGCGCGCGAGTTGCGGAACGAGTACGTCATCGGCGTGAAGGGGACCGTCGCGCCCCGGCTGCCCGGCAAGGAGAATCCCAGGCTGGTCACTGGGGCGATCGAGGTCCGCGCCCGCGAGCTGGTGGTTTACAACGCCTCGCCGACGCCACCCTTCGAGATGCACGGGCCCGAGCCCAACGAGGAGCTGCGGCTCACCTATCGCTATCTTGACCTCAGGCGGCCGGCGCTCCAGCAGGTGTTCATCGTCCGCCATCGCCTGGCGCAGGTCATGCGGCGGATCATGACCGACATGGGGTTCCTGGAGGTCGAGACGCCGATCCTGGGGCGGAGCACGCCCGAGGGCGCGCGTGATTTCCTCGTGCCGAGCCGGGTGCACGCCGGGCATTTCTATGCGCTGCCGCAGTCGCCGCAGCTCTACAAGCAGCTTCTGATGGTCTCGGGCTTTGACCGCTATTTCCAGATTGCCCGCTGCTTCCGCGACGAGGACCTGCGTGCCAACCGTCAGCCTGAGTTCACGCAGCTCGACGTCGAGATGTCGTTCGTGGATGACAACGACGTCACCTCGATGATGGAGATCCTGGTCGCCGAGACGGCCCGCGAGTTCACCGGGCTGGAGCTGAAGCTGCCGCTGCCTCGGCTGGATTATCACGACGTGGTGGAGCGGTTCGGCAGCGACCGGCCGGATCTGCGGTACGAACTCGAGCTGAAGGACGTTGCCGACATCGCCGCGCAGACCGAGTTCAAGGTCTTTCAGCAGTCGAAGGAGTTCGGCCACCGGATTCGCGGCCTGTGCGCGCCGGGGGGCGGGACGAAGTACAGCCGCAAGGATCTCGACGGCCTGACGGAGTACATCGGCGGCATGGGCGCCAGGGGGCTGGTGTGGCTCAAGGTCGAGGCCGACACTCTGACCGGCCCAACGGCCAAGTTCTTCCCGGTGGAGGCCCAGCAGGCGCTCCGCCAGCGGTTCGACGCGAAGGTCGGCGACCTGATCCTGATCGTCGCCGACACCCAGGCGGTAACCAGCCTGGCGCTGTCGAGTCTGCGGGCGCGGCTGGCCGCCGAGCTGGAGCTGTACGACCCGAAGGCGTTCCATTATTCGTGGATCGTGCGGTTCCCGCTGTTCGCCTGGGACGGCGACGAGGGGCGGTTCGTCGCCGAGCATCACCCGTTCACGATGCCGCTGTTCGAGGACCTGCACCTGCTGGACTCGGAGCCGGCGAAGGTGCGGGCGCAGGCGTATGACCTGGTGGTCAACGGCGAGGAGGCCGGCGGCGGCACGATCCGCTGCCACGACCCGGAGATCCAGTCGAAGATCTTCTCGCTGCTGGGGCTCACGCCCGAGCAGGCGCAGGAGAAGTTCGGCTTCCTGCTGGGGGCCCTGCGCAACGGCGCGCCGCCGCACGGCGGGATCGCGCTGGGGTTCGACCGGTTGGTGATGCTGTACTCTGGCTTGACGAATATCCGCGACTGCATCGCGTTCCCCAAGACGGCGAAGGGGACCGACCTGATGACCGGCGCGCCGGGCACGGTCGAGCCCCGGCAGTTCAGGGAGCTGCACATTGGCCCGGTCTCGACGACCTGACGGAGGCCGCCGGGCAAGGAGGTTCCTGGAGTCGGTCAGGCTTGCAATCGCCTCGTCAGACTGGAAAGCCTGAGCGAGTTCCACGCCGTCGTAGTACAATAGGAACGCGCGGGTCGGTCGGGTCTGGGTTCGAGCGTGGGCTCGCGTATGAGGACCTCACCCGCGGCGGAGGGGCCCTGGCGTCGCCGGGGGATGAGCGATGCGGGTCTCGGTGATCCTGCACGAGCGGCTGGGGAACTGGAACCGGCAACTCCGTCCCCGGCTGACTCACCAAGCTGTCCGCTGGTTCGAGTCGCGTTCCACGGGCGATCTGGCCGGTATCCTGGCGGGACTGGCGGCTCCGGTGATGCTGATCGACCTGGCCCGGCAGCCGCTCGACGGCCTGAAGGTGCTTGATGTCGTCGGCTCGCGGGTCGCGGGCGCCCGGATTCTGGTCCTGGACCTTGAGGCGAGTCCCGAGATCGCCGAGTTGGCGCGCGAGCTGGGGGCGACGCACGTGGTCTCGGGGTTCATGCCGCCTCCCGAGGTGGCCGGGTTGCTCGATCGCTGGATCGCGCTGGCCTGGCGCGACCTCGAGCGAGCGGGCTGGTCGCGGGCAGCTCCCTCGGATGCGACGACCGATCCCTGGGGCTGGCTCTCCGATGACCTTGCCTGGCCGGCCGCCTCGCGGTGACCGGCCGCCTTGCCTGTTGCCTACCGCCTCCGCCGAGTACACACCTGGGGACGAAGATTGATGTTCGGCAAGTCGAATGAAACGCTTACGGAACGTGACGTCCTGGACGCCCTGAAGGGAGTCAAGGACCCGGATATCGGCCGCGACCTGGTCGACCTGGGGATGATCAAGGACATCCGGATCGGCGATGGGACGGTCGCGCTGACGGTGAACCTGACGACGCCGGCCTGCCCGCTGAAGGCGCAGATCGAGCGGGACGTTCGCGGGGCGCTGCAGGAGCGGCTGCCCGGCAACTGGACGTTCCAGATCAACATGACCGCCGAGGTGCGCGGTCGGAGTGTGGCCCAGAGCGGCGAGATCCCCGGGATCAAGAACGTGATCGCCGTCGGCTCGGGGAAGGGGGGGGTTGGCAAGTCGACGATGGCCGCGACGATCGCCTACGGGCTGCGGTCCTATGGGACGAATGTGGGGCTGATGGACGCGGACGTCTACGGGCCGTCGATCCCGCACCTGGTGGGCGCCTCGGGCCGCCCGATGGCGCGGGGCGAGCAGATTCAGCCGATCGAGGCCGGCGGTCTGAAGCTGATGTCGATGGGGTTTTTGCTCGAGCCGCAGCGTGCGGTGATCATGCGTGGGCCGATGCTGCACGGGATCATCCAGCAGTTCCTTCACCAGGTGGACTGGGGCCCGCTGGATTACCTGGTGATCGACCTGCCGCCGGGGACGGGCGACGTGCCGCTGAGCCTGGCGCAGGCCCTGCCGCTAACGGGCGCGGTGGTTGTGTGCACGCCGCAGGAGGTGGCGCTTCTGGACGTGACGCGGGCGATCACGATGTTCCGCGAGCTGAAGGTGCCCGTGCTGGGGATGATCGAGAACATGGCGTTTTTCGACGTGGTGGCTTACCTGCACGATCGGGGCGGTCCGTCGGTGCGTCGGCTGGTCGAGGGGCGGGGCTATTTCGACACGCCGGGCGACGAGCGGATCTATCTGTTCGGGCGGGGCGGCGCGCGGCGGAAGGCCGAGGAGATGGGGGTGCCGTTTTTGGGCGAGGTGCCGCTGAACGTCTTCCTGCGCGAGGCCGGGGATGAGGGGAAGATCGAGCGGTCGCTGAGTCCGGACTCGCCGGCCCGTCCGCATCTGTTGAACGTGGTCGAGGAGCTGGCGCGACAGATCAGCATTCAGAACGTCAAGACCCCCAGGATGCCCAAGCTCGAGGTCATCGGCTGAGCGAGGGTGTCGATGATCGCGGGCAGGCCATCGGGGGGTCTTTGGGAGGCGGTTGATAACGTCGGGTCGCCGCGTTCGAGCGGGTCCTCTGGGGGCCTCGGCGGCCGCGCCTGGGAGCCGCCGGCCGGCGAGATGCTCACCAGTCGAACGGGTGAATCATCACTC
>JAKAUH010000629.1 GCA_021818605.1 Planctomycetota bacterium | reverse complement strand
CCGGCTGCCGGTGTCGACCAGCGCGGTGGCGAGGATGGTGAGGCTGCCGGCCTCCTCGATCTTGCGGGCGGCGCCGAAGAACCGCTTGGGCTTCTGAAGCGCCGAGGCGTCGATGCCGCCGGTGAGGATCTTGCCCGAGTGCGGGGCCTCGGTGTTATAGGCCCGCGCCAGCCGGGTGATCGAGTCGAGCAGGATCACCACGTCCTTGCCGTACTCGACCATCCGCTTGGCCTTCTCGATGACCATCTCGGCGACCTGGATGTGCCGCGAGGCGGGCTCGTCGAAGGTCGAGCTGATTACCTCGGCGGTCGGTCCCTTGACCGAGCGCTCCATGTCGGTGACCTCCTCGGGCCGTTCGTCGATGAGAAGGACCATGACGTACGACTCGGGGTGGTTCGTGAGCACGCTGTTGGCGATCTTCTGGAGCAGGATCGTCTTGCCGGTGCGGGGCGGGGCGACGATCACTCCACGCTGGCCGAAGCCGATCGGAGTGACCAGGTCCACGACCCGCATGTTGATCTCGTCGGCCGTGGTCTCGAGGCGGATGCGGCCCTGCGGGTGCAGCGGGGTCAGGTCGTCGAAGTTGACCTTCTCGCTGAGCTTGTCGGGGTCCTCGAAGTTGATCGCCTCGACGCGGAGCAGGGCGAAGTACCGCTCGTTCTCCTTGGGCGGGCGGATCTGGCCCGAGACGATCGCGCCGGTCTTGAGGCCGAAGCGGCGGATCTGGCTGGGCGAGACATAGATGTCGTCAGGGCAGGGGAGGTAGTTGTAGTCCGGGCTGCGGAGGAAGCCGAAGCCGTCGGGCAGGACCTCGAGGGTGCCCTCGCCGTACATGAGCCCGTTCTGCTTGACCCGCTCCTTGAGGATCTTGAAGATCAGGTCCTGCTTCTTCAGGCCCATGTAGTCGGCGATGCCCTCGGTCTTCGCCGTGCGGATGAGCTGGGGCATCGTCATCTTCTGCAGCTCGGTGAGGTGGATCTCGCCGCGCTTGATGTCCTCGTAGCGGTCGTGCAGCGCCGCGTCGCCGAAGATATCGACGTCCTCGTCGGGGTAATCGGCGGGGATGTCGGGGTAGTTCGTCGCGGGGGCCGGGCGCTCGCGCTCGGCGCGGGCCGCCGGGGCGAACTCGCGGTCGCGGTCGTGGTTGCGATCGCGGTCGTGGTTGCGATCGCGGCCCATGTAGAACGAGTCGCGCTCGGGGCGCTCGCGGTACGACGGGATCGGCTCGAGGTCGCGGTTGCGCTCGCGCATCAGCGGTGCCCCGTCGCGATCGCGATCCCGGTCGCGGCCGACGGGGATGCCCTCATGGTGAACCGGCGTGGCGTCGCGGTCGCGGTCGCGGTCGGCGCGGTCGCGGGCGAGGCGCTCGCGGACCGAGATGGCGGGCTCGCGCTCGGGCCGCTCGCGAACGGGCTCGCGCTCGGGTCGCTCCGTGCGCTCCGTGCGCTCCGGACGTTCGCGCAGGTAGCGGATCGGCTCGCGGTCGGCCGGACCCTCCTCGCGGAACGTCTCACGCTCCTTGCGATCGCGGGCCGGCTCGGTCAGGGCGGGCGAGGGCGTATCGGGCAACCCGGCGCCGAAGGTCGACGACGAGGCAGCCCCGGCGGCGGTCGCGTCGGCATCCTCCGGCGGCGCGGCGGCCGACGGGGTGCTGCTGGTCTTGCGAATCCGGGACGTTCCGGACGTTTCGCGGCGGGGGCGAGTCTCGTTGGGCATCGGGTCAGTTCTCCTCGTTGGAGCCGAAGTGGTGGTCTCTGGTGGCCCCGTCAGGTGGGTAGGTTGATTCGGTGGTCTCGTCTCAGGATGTCCGGGCGGCACCTGGCCGCGAGGCGGATGCCGCGTCGTGCGGCCCGGTCTCGTGGTGGGATCGCGGTTCGACGGGGGCGTCCATCGATCGTAGCCGGGCGACGAGCCGATCCAGCTCGCGGCCCAGGCGATCGAGGTCGCCGTCATTGCCAAGAATCCAGTCGGCGCGGCATCGCTTGCGATCGGCCGGCCACTGCGAGCGTTCGCGGGCCTCGAGCATCGAGACGGTCCAGCCCCGCGCAGCCGCCACACGCCGGAGCCGCTCGTCGCGGGGCGCGTCGACATAGACGACATGGTCGCACAGGTCGTGCCAGCCCGCCTCGAGCAGAACGGCGGCATCCAGCACGATGCAGGGCGCTCGGCCCTCGCACGCGACCCGGTCGATCTCGCGGCGGAACCGCTCGCGCATCGCCGGGTGCAGGATCGCCTCGAGGTCGCGCAGGGCCGCCGGATCGGCAAACACGACCGCGCCCAGCGCCCGACGACTGATCGCCGGGTTGGGGCGGCGGGTGCTGCCATCCCCAGTCTCGAGCACGCCCGGCCCGGAGCGCTCGACGATCCGGGCCCGGATCGTAGGATCGGTCAGCAGCTCGTGCCCGACGGCGTCGGCGTCGATGACCGCCGCACCTCGCTCGGCCAGCATCCGCGCCGCCACGCTCTTGCCCGCGCCGATGCCGCCGATCAGGCCGAGGACCGGCACGGCTCCATGCTTCCACGGGTCGCGATTGCGCGGCGGATGATCGAGAGATGGCGAAGGCATCATCGTCGGGGAGCTCTTGGCATTCCGGTGGCGGACCTCCAACTGGCGAGGGCCGCGTTCTGCGTCGCTATCGCTGGGTTCGGATCGCGCCATGGCTCGACCCCGCGGAATCGATCCCGAACGGGACAGACCACTCCCGGTCGGTCCGCTCCGCCAGAGCGTGGTCGCGCGGGGGACGGAAGGCCCGCGGGCAGGCCGGCGGAGTGTTTCAGGGTGGATCAATGTCCCGCTGGCACGGAACGGGATTCAAGCAACGGAGTCACTCGATTTCCAGGCAGGTGGGGTCCCTGAAGGTGGTCTTGCCGACATCGCTCGTCCAGGGCTTCTCGGAACGGGGAGGCGCCGGAGGAGAGGGGAATCGGCGAGATGAGCCGAAGGGTAATGTCATGTTGGGGCGGATCGGTGACGATCGTTAGGGACGTTATACGCCATCCGTCGGCCGCGTGCAATGGGTCTCCCTGGTGACTTCCACGAAATCGTTCACTCTGCACGGCCTCGGCGAACCTGTACGGCTGGACTGTCGAGGACGGGCGCCGGGAACGGAGTTTCGCCCGTCGAGGAGCCCACCGGGAGGGCGGGCGAGCCTCCCGGCGAGCTGGAGATTCCGGCCCGGCAGCAGCCTCGCCCCTCCAATTCTGGGACGGACTTTCACTCGTCGACGGGCCCGTCGACGCCGTCCGTGCGGGGCCGCGGAGGCCGCAGGCGATCGGGCCGCCCCAGCGCCGCGCGCGGCGGCTTTGGCTTGCGCGAGCCCGGACGCTTCCGCCCGCCGGCAGGGACGGGCGCCGCGGCCGACGGCTTGAGCCCGATGATCCGGCGGCGCGGCGGACCCTCCTGGTCATCGCGCTGGCCCTGGGTTCCAGTCAGGCCCGGCCTCGGCGGAACTGGCGGCCGGCTTCGAGGACCCGGACCGCCCGCGGGAGCAGGACCCTGGCTGCCGGCGCGCGGGCCGGCGGGCCGCGGCGGGCCGCCGTGCGATGCACCGGCGCGTGGTCCACCATGAGGACCGCCGGCGCGTGGTCCACCGTGGGGTCCGCCATGAGGACCGCCGGCGCGTGGTCCACCGTGGGGTCCGCCATGAGGACCGCCGGCG
>JAKAUH010000418.1 GCA_021818605.1 Planctomycetota bacterium | reverse complement strand
ACGCGGCGGCCGGGACGGGCGAGAGCCGCCGGCCGGCGCGCCCTCACGGCCTGGCGTGGTTCGCATCGGGCACGATCAGCAATCCAGGTCGTGCCGTCAGTCGGCTCGACGTCGGTCCTTCACGTCCGCAAGTCCCGTTGCTCCAGACGCGTGAGCCATGGGCCAAGGTGAGGGCAGGCCGCGCGCAGGCGCGGCAATCCGATGTCGTGGGCCAGCAATGGGCCGGCCACATTCTCGTCGTACTCGGGAACGCGCTGGAAGATGCGAGCCTTCGGGTGCGACTGGTGCCCGTGGTTGATGTCTTCGGGACTCGTACGCCTGGCACTCGTCGTCGAGCTGGCTGATCCCGACGGCCGGAGCCGGATCGAGGCCCTCGATCCGCGCGGCGTCGGTCAGGACCAGCGCCTCGAACTCGTGGACCTGAAGATGGGGAATGAAAGGAGCATCGCCGCTGCATCCGTACGGCCCTGCGCCGACCACGTTCTTCTCCCCGATCTCACCGAGGGTGTACTCCTCGCGCCATGCGGCCAGCTCCCCCGCGGAGAGCCGCTTGAACTCAAGCGCCATCGCGACAATGGACGACCATGACGTCCTCGGGCTCGAAATGAGCGAGGAAGACCGAGGACCCGGTGGCGAGGACGACCTGGCAGTGCAAGGACGCGGCCCGCGCCATGCCGGCGAGGATCTCCAGTGCCGCCGGATGGAGGCCCAGCTCCGGCTCATCCAGCGCGATCAACAGGGGGAGGCGTTCCTCGGGCTGGAGGAACAGCGTCGGCAGGCCGATGAAGCGGAGCGAACCGTCGGAGAGTTGAGGGGGTCATGGTGCGCACCGCGGCTCCGCGCGGCGTTGGAGCCGACCCTCGGCAGGCCGGGCGAAGCCGGTCCTCTGGCCGGCCGGACGACTCCCCTGCCCCGCGTCCTCCCCGACGGCGGGTGGTATCCCGGGCTGAGCGCGCCGTCCTCGGACGACCGATGCGGAAGGAGGGGACGTGAGATCGCCCGGGCGATCGGCCGCCACGACGCTGCCTTCCGGGCCGCTCGCGACGGATGTTAGACTCGCTGCTCCGGGAAGTCCTCGGCTCGTCGGCAAGGGTGGTCACTGGGTGGGAGGGTTCTCGATGCTACGGCTCATTGTCCTGCTGGGCGCAGCGCTCGGCATGCCCGCACTCGCCGCGGCGGCTCAGCCCGGCGAGAACTACCAGTTGGTGACGCCCAGGGACATCGACATCGTCGCCACGGGGATCAACGAGCGTGGCGACATCGTCGGCTTCGAGGCCGTCGAGGATCGGAAGGATCCCGCGATGATCAAGGAGGTGCCGTTCTACGCCAGGGGGAAGAACATCACCCATCTGCCCCTCCTCGAGGGATACACCGCCACGTCGCCGGCCGGGGTGAGCGATGACGGGATCGTGGTGGGGTATGTCAGCAGGCCCATCAGGCCGGAGCGGCGCGGGACGGGGAGCAACCAGGCATTCGTCTGGGACGCCCGGGCCGGCATCCGCGGCATCGGGATGCCGCAGGGCGATTTGTCCTCCTTCGCCAGCGGGATCAGCCGCGACGGCCGCCGGATCAGCGGCTACTCGGTGGGCCCCAACCGGAAGAGGGCCTGTATCTGGGAGCGCGACGGCGAGTCCTGGAAACCCGCGGTCCTGCCGGAGTCCGCGCAACTGCGATCCATGCACGTCCCGATCAGCGGCGATGGCCGGTTCATCGCGGCCATGGAAGTCGACTCCCCCTGCCTCTGGACGCGGGACGCCTCGGGCCGCTGGACACGGGAGATGATCGGCAGCGTCGGTTCGATGGTCCCGCGCGCCGTCAACAACGCGGGCACGGTGGTCGGCACGCGATACACGCCCGATGGCCTGTCACAGGCGGTGGTCTGGTCGAGATCCCGCGGCCTCCGCCCGCTGGCGAAGCCCCAGGGCTACGTGAAATCCGAGGCACTCGCCATCAACAACCGCGACGTGATCGTCGGGATGGTGGACGGCCCCTCCGGGGGCAAGCTCGGGCCGAACGCATTCGTCCACGACAGGGGACCGCTGCGCGTCCTCGATCAGTGGGGCCCGAACTTCGCCTCCGCCACGGTGATCAACGACAGGGGACAGATCAGCGGTGTCCTGGAGAAGAAGGAAGACGAGGAGCCGGCTGGCCCTCCTCGGTAGAAGCCCCAGCGACCGAGGCTCAACCCCCGGGTCGCCGGGCCGGGACGGGACGGGACGGGACGACTCGGGCTCTGTCCCCCGACCGGCCGGGACGGGACGACCCGGGCGGGATCGGCGGCCGGTGCCGCCTTTTCCAGCAGACCCGGACCCGATCGGCTACAGCAGACCCGGATCGGACCGGATCGGCGGACCACAGCAGGCCCGGATCGGGCCGAACCGGTCGGGGACTCGGTGCCCGGTCTGGGAGCCATTGATCCGATCGGCCCTGAAGTTAACGCCTATGGGGCCGAGCCCCCTGTCCTGGGGCCGAAGCCAGGGGCTGACGCCCCCGGGCTACGTCCGACCGCCCCCTGACGGGGGCTCGGAACCCTTCTTGGACAGATTCTGAGCCGACCTCGAGGCGACCGCGAGCGGAAGGAAGGCTCTCTTGACCCGTGATCGCAGAATTGCGAAGAATGAGGACCAGCGTGTTCGGGCGTGGGCAACCATCGACGGGGAAAGGAATGCCCAGGGTCAAGGTCATCTTCTTCATGGAGGAGGATGGGAGAGCCCCTGTCATCGACTGGCTCGACGAGCTGTCGGAGAAGGCCCAGGACAACTGTCTGGCCAGGCTGAAGCGGCTTGAAGACCTGGGACATGAGTTGCGGCGGCCGGAAGCGGATCTCCTGCGCGACGGGATCCACGAGCTCCGGATCGGCCTGCATGGGCTCAACTACCGGATCCTCGATTTCTTCCATGGGCGCGAAGCGGTCGTGATCTCGCATGGCTTGCTGAAAGAGCGGGTCGTTCCGCCCCGCGAGATTGACCGGGCGGCCGAGCGTCGGAAGCGATTCGAGGCCGACCCGAAACGCCACACCTTCTCGGCGGAGACCTGGCCATGGGCCGGAAGACTCGCTTCCAGTCCGAAGCCCTCAAGTACGCCTTCGACCGTTACATCGGCGCCGATCCCGCGCGGGTGGAATCCTTCGAGGAAGAGCTGATCAATGCCGAGCTCGCCTGCAGGATCCACGACCTGCGCACCGATGCGGGGCTGACCCAGAAGGAGCTTGCCGATCGTGTCGGCACGACCGCTTCGGTGATCAGCCGGCTCGAGGACGCCGATTACCAGGGTCACTCGCTGGCGATGCTCCGCCGCATCGCCGCCGCGCTCGGCAAGCGGGTCGAGATTCGATTCGTGCCGGTCCGGAGGGCCACGAAGCGAGCGTGATCCAGAGGTTCGATCCATCCGGGAGCCGCGTGCGATGATCGGATCGCCGCGGGTCGTTTCGGGAGGGCGTCGACGTCCTCCCGAGCGCCCGCGATGACCCCCGAGTTCTCGCCATGCGATCGAGACGCCCCGCGGCAGGTCGGGAAACTCGTAGGTCAGGCAGTCCTGTCACGCGCAATAAGGTTGGCGTGACCGACGCGCAGGAAGGTTGTTGCCTTGCGCATGCACATGGGTAACATAGAGCCTGATCGGCTGATGTTTATCAGTCCCCAGGCCACGGAGGTGAACTG
>JAKAUH010000317.1 GCA_021818605.1 Planctomycetota bacterium | reverse complement strand
GGGCGACCACGCCACCGACTCCACAGACCCGGCGTGCCCGACGAGGGCGAGGATCTCCACGCCATCCGAGGCCCGCCAGATCCGCATCGTGCCGTCGTCGCTGGCCGTGGCGAGCCGCGAGCCGTCAGGTGACCAGGCGACGGCCAGGGTCCAGTTGGCTCGCCCTCGCAGGACGGCCTGCTTCCGCCCGTCGTCGGCCGACCAGACACGAGCCGTACCATCCTCGCTGGCCGTGGCGAGCTGGGAGCCGTCAGGCGACCACGCCACCGACCGCACCGGGCCGGTATGCCCGGAGAGTTCCACGAGCGTTCGCCGTTCGGAGAGGGACCAGATCCGCGCGGTCTGATCCTCGCCACCGGTGGCCAATCGCTTGCCATCGGGCGACCACGACACGGATTTGATTGGCGAGGAATGCCCGCAGAGAGTGAGGATCTCCCGGCCGTCGGCCGTCGACCAGACTCGCGCCGTGTAGTCCTCGCTGCCAGTGGCGAGCCGGGAGCCATCGGGCGACCACGCCACCGACCAGACCGGGGCGACGGCGTGCTCGATGGCGAGGAGTTGACGACCGTCGTCGACGGACCAGATCCGCGCTGTCCCATCCCGACTCGCGGTGGCCAGCCGGTGGCCGTCCGGGGAGAAGGCGATGGAGTTGATTCTGCCGAGGTGCCGCTTGTAGGTCAGGCGGAGGCGGCCGTCGCCCGCATTCCAGATCTTTGCCGTCCCATCGGCGCTGGCCGTTGCCAGCCGGGAGCCGTCGGGCGACCAGGTCACGGCTGCTATCGTGGCCCGGTGGTCGATGAGGGTCCGGAGGTCGGAATGGCAGAGCCGCTGCCAGTAGGACCATTCGAAGGCGCTATCGGCATCCGTTTGGGCCTCCGCCAGGAGCGCGGGCAGGCGGCCGACCTCGCCGTCCTCCCAGGCCTGCTCCACCAGGTTGAGAGTTGCCGCGTACCATTGCCGACGGACTTCCTGCTCGGCGGTGCGGGCCAACCCGGCCAGTCGCTTCGCCTCCGCCTCGGCCGCGAGGGCGGCGGTGTGCTCCCGCTCGGCCCCGGCACGCTGCCGGGCCTCGCGGATCAGGGCCGCCCGGGTCTGAACGTAGCCGACCGAGGCCACCACGGCCACCGCGGCCAGCAGGAGGAAGACAGCCGTCATCAGCCCGGCCACAACGGGGTACCGACGGCACCACAACAATGCCCGGCCCGCCGCCGAGATTCGACGCGCCCGGATTGGCCGCCCGTCGAGGAACCGGCGGAGGTCCTCCGACAGATCGCTGGCCGTCGCGTAACGCTGGGACGGCTCGCGCGCAATCGCTTTGTGCACCAAGGTCTCCAGGTCCGACGGTACGCCAGGATTGAACCGACTCAGCCGCGGCGGGTCGTGGTGGATCAGGCGATGAATCAGCGCGGCCCGATCTGTCTCCTCGTAGGCCGGCCGCAGTGCGAGCAGTTCATAGAGAGTCAGGCCCAGTGAATAGATATCGGCCCGCGCGTCCCCCTCGCCGCGGAACCGCTCGGGAGCCATGTAGCGGATGGTTCCCACCACGTCGCCGGTGCGGGTCAGGTTCTCGGCCCCGCATCCCTTGGCCAGCCCGAAGTCGGTGACCCAGACGCCTCCGTCGCGGTCCAGCAGGAGATTCGAGGGCTTGATGTCGCGATGGAGGATCCCCTGAGCATGGGCGTACTCCAGCGCCTCGGTGACCTGAACGCCGATCCGAGCCACGGCGCGGGCGAATCGGGGATCGGAATCAGAGGAAAGGTCGTCAGGGAGGATCGCGTCGCCCGGCGGCCCCGGGTCGGCCGGCGAGGTCCCGGTTGAACGCGGCGGCCGGGCGGCGTCTGGACCGGCCGCTTGGGACCTGAGAATCAGCGAGGCGGCGATATCGGCCGCGGTCGGGAAGTTGGGCCGGCCGAGCGTCTCCGAGGCCGAAAGGCCGACGGCATCGACGGCGGTGCCGTCGTCCGCCGATCCGACGTCAATCCGGGCCGCGGCCCGCGTCACGTCGAGGGCGACGACGCCCCCATCGCCACGCGCTCCGCCCGCCCGGCGGCGCCGTAGTCGCTTCAATTCCGCGGCGACCGCGTCAAGGCCTCGCCCCTCAATGAGCTGCATGACATAGTAGTGGATCCCATCGTGCTCGCCGACGCCGAAGACGGGAACAATATGGGTATGGTGCAGGCACGCCGCGGCGCGGGCCTCATGGCGAAAGCGGCGGGCCCGCAACTCACCGTCCAGCGCGTGGGCCGGCAGCATCTTGAGCGCCACGCGGCGGCCCAGCGACTCCTGCTCGGCCTCGTAGACGATCCCCATCCCTCCCCGGCCGATCTCGCGGATCAGGCGGTACTCACCCAGCCGGACGTCGCGGTCCGATCCGTCGCGGCACGGTGCCCGCTCCTCGGCCTCGAGCAGGCGATCAAGTGCCAGGTGTTCCGTCAGATCTGCGGCCAGCCCCGGGAAGCGACCCAGGTACTCGGACGGCAACAGGCGCTCGCCACGCTCGCGGCGCAGGAGGATCTCGCCGAGGATCAGTTCGATGGCCGCGCCAGAGTGGTTCAGGCTGGCCCCCAGGCATTCGAGGTACGCCTCTGCAGGCACGCCGCGGCCGGTGCGCCAGCGGCGGGCCTGATCGGCCTGGATGCGGTCGAACCGCGCCTCGGGGCCGAGGTCCTCCTGCTCCGCCAGCTCGGCCCGCAGTCGAGCAAGCGGGTCGACGCCCGACACCGCGGATTCGTCGGTCTTCATCGTCGTCCCCCTGGGACTCGCCGGCTTGCATCGCCCCCAAGGATCTCTCGTCTCTCGTCGATCGCCTATCGTCGCCCATCGGTCGGGACGGGCTCAACCGCCAAGGTCGCCGTCGTCGATGCCGATCTGCTGGGCGACCCGGTTCAGTGCCCGGGCCAGTTGCTTGCGTCGCCCCTCCGGTGTACCACCCAGGGCAATGGCGACCTCCGCCCAGGTGCGGCCCTCGGCTCGAAGATCGGCGACGCGACGCTCCTCGGCCACGAGCCGTCGTCGGACCTGGTCCAGCAGGTCGCGACCCATCAGCAGCCGCGCCGGGTCGGGGTCGCGGGCCGCCCGCTCCTCGGCATCGGCGGGTGTCCGGTCGTTGCGGCGCACGTCGCGTCGGCCAGCATGCCTCCGCTTGATCTGGTCGATCAACTTATGCCGGGCCATCTGCACCAGAAGGCCAGCGAGCTGTTCCGGCCGCTCGAGGTCGTACTGGCCGCCGGCGGCTCGTACGAAGAAGCTCCCCAGCACCGACTGGCAGATGTCCACCGATTCCAGCTCGCCGAGCAGGCCCGGCCGGTGCAGACGGATCCACACGCGCACCCGAGCGCGGATCAGCGGTTCATATCGGCGGACCAAGTCCGCCGCGGCTTCGGGATCGCCGGCGCGCACCCGCTTGAGCAGGAGCAGCGCGGAATCGTCGGTCTTCAAGCCGCACCGCCTCGACCGAAGGTCGCGGACTCAGTTGTCACCTCTTCCATCTCTTCTTCCAGAGGTCTTATAACCCACGTCCGAGGGGGAAGCAAGAGAGTCGTCAAACAATGGGGCCGTTATGGACACCTGATTCGCCAGGCCGCGCCCTGGCCAGCGACGTCCGCGAGAAAAATCGACCCTCCTCGCCGAACACCACCTCGTTCGAGCCCGTCCTGGGC
>JAKAUH010000231.1 GCA_021818605.1 Planctomycetota bacterium | reverse complement strand
CACCTGCTCCTCCTTCACCGGGACGACGATTTCCTCGTCCGTCATGTCGCCCTTCGCCGCGTGGCCCCTGGCGGCGCGGCGCTCGATGACGACCTCCTCGTGCTCCACCGGCACGTCGATCGTCTTGTGCTCGGTGACCACTCGCTTGCCGACGCGCACCTCGCCGGTCTCGACCGGCTTCTTCTCGACCTTCAGCCGCTCCTCGCGGAGCTGGATGGTGCGGTCGAACGCGTCGCGCACGGCGTCGCGGGCATGGTTCCAGGTCATGCCGGCGTGCTCACGCGCGGTCCCCCAGCCGTGCTTCAGGTCGTTCTCGATCTCGTCGAACGACCGGCCGTGGTGCCGCGATTCGGCCTCGGCGCCGTAGCGGTAGGCGTGCTGGTAGCTGTCGAACGTCTCGCCCTTCTTCACATAGGGGCGTGACGAAAAATGGTCGCGGAGCCAGTTGTCCTCGGTTGTTGGATCGATCACCTCGCCGACTCCCTTGCCGGCCAGCCCGCCGGCCACCGCACCGACCGCCGCGCCCACCGCCGCGCCGACCGGCCCCGTGGCCGCGCCGACCGCCATCCCGGTCGCGGCCCCTCCTACCGCGGCGCCGATGCCCGTCTCGATCGGGTGCGACCCAGGCGCGTCCGTAATCGGATCCGGGTTGCGATTGCCCGTCGGCGGCAGGTCAACATTCTTCTCCACGTCTTTCCGGGTTGCCATCGTTGCGGCCTCCTGAGAATGCGTTCGGTTCTCGTTCCTCTTCTCCTCGGGGCGGCCGACGCCATGCCGGCTCACCCCGGTCCCGGGAATTCCAGGTGCAACCCGCTTGCCAAACTCAGCCACCATGTTCCTTCAATGCATGTTGGATGTGATCCGGGGTTCCGTGGGTGCGTGAGTGGGCACCGTCAGCGGATTGGCGTGTTTTCTACGGATGAGGCCGAACGAGCGGGAGTGGCTGGATTGCGTTAACTTCCGGACGGTCGAGTTTTTCCCTGCGTAGGGATCAGGGTGGATCGGCGCCCCACGGAGTGCCGAAGAGTGTCCTGGGTTGATCGGAGCCGGCTCGTCGCGAACCGCGGCGAATCGGACCCGGCGTGCGGGTCGTCGAGGATCTTCCGCGGCCGGGCCAGGCCGCGCCAGGCCGGGCCAGGCCGCCAGGCCAGGCGGTTGACCGGGCCGAGCACGATCGGCGGCCGGTCGGTTTGGGTCGGGTCGGGTCGGGTCGGGTCAGGCGGAGGGATGGCCGTGCGGCAGGACGTTCGCGGACAGCACGTGCCGGCGCTCGATGGGGTGCGAGGCCTGGCGATCCTGGGGGTGCTGGCGTCGCATATCCTGCCGGCGCTGGCGGATGCGTTCCGCACGCCCTGGGCCTGGGATACGGCTGCCTGGACACACTCGGGCGCGTCGGGCGTGGATTTGTTCTTCGTGCTCTCGGGCTTTTTGATCACGGGCATCCTGCTGGATACGCGCGACTCGCCCGACTACTGGCGGAGCTTCTTCGGCCGCCGGGCGCTGCGGATCTTTCCGCTCTACTACGCCTTCCTGGCGACGATGTATCTGCGGCACCCGCCGGACGGCCGGCCGTGGACGTTCTGGCTGCACCTGAGCAACTGGCGGCGCGACCTGGGGGTCTCGTCGAACGTGCTGACCTGGCACCTCTGGTCGCTGGCGATCGAGGAGCAGTTCTATTTCGTCTGGCCGGTGCTGGCGCGCCTGCTGCCGCGCCGGCGGGTCGGGCCGGCCTGCCTGGCGATCGCCGTGGCGTCGGCCGCCGCGCGCGGGGCGGCCTGCCTCCAGGGCGCGGGCGTCGAGACGCTGCACCGGATGACGCCGCTGGCGCTCGACGGCCTGGCGCTCGGCGGGTTCCTCGCCTGGAGCCTCCGCGAGGCGCCTGGCCTGGCTGGGCGGCTCAGGCGGCTCGCCCCCGCGATCCTGGCGCTGTCACTCGCCGTAATGTGGGGACTGGGGCGGCTGCCGCTGCCATTTCCCACGGTCTTCGCGGCCGGCCGGCTGGTGGTCTCGATCGGCGGCGGGGCGCTCGTGCTCCTAGCCGCGGACGGATCGGCGTGGGTCGACCGGGTTCTCTCCGCCCGCCCCCTGCGCTGGATGGGCCGGTACTGCTTTGGCCTGTATCTGCTGCACCCGATCATTGTCGTCAAGGGGACGATCTTCCTCCGCGGCCTGGTCCCCCGTCTGCCGGCCGCGTGGCTGTTCCCCGTCTGGAGCCTCTCGATCGTGGCCGGCTTTCTCGGCTCGTTCCTCCTCGCCGCGCTCTCCTGGCGGCTGATCGAGGCCCCGTGCCTCGCCGCCAGGCGCTTCTTCCCCTACCGGCCCGCAATCTCGCCGGCCGTCCCGCCGCGCCCCCACTTCGACACGGCCCGCCCCGGCTTACCATCCGCAACCCCGGCGGAATCGCCCTCCTCGGCCGCCATGCGCTCCGAATCCGCTCGCTGATGCGGCATGGCCGCGGCTCCTGGCCTCGCGACCGGATGTCACGCGGAGATGCAGCGCAGCCTCCGGCCGCGACCCAAGGAGTCCGTGGTCAGTAGCCAGTAGTTAGTTGAAGACACGGATGCAGGGCGTGGGATCGATCGCCGCCGCCTCGCCGGCTCGCTCTTGCGACTGTCGTATGCCGCTGGCCTGAGCTCCTTCCTCGCGTTCACCGCCATCTTGCTCAAGAACGCCGACACCTTCATGCAAAGCCTCAGCGACCGCATCCAGCGGGCCGGCGAACCGCTCACCCTGGAAACGCCCTCCGGGCGCGTCCACTACCTCGAGTCCAGCTCGCAGAGCAAGGACGACTTCGTTCGTGGCCTTCCCGCTCGCCAGCGCACCGGCCCCGACGGCCTCATCGCCATCCTCATCTGTGTCGAGCCCTGCCGCAGGTACGAGATCCACCGTAACCTCAAGGCCAAGCACCTGGAGTTGCCTTCCGAAACATGTATGTATGTGCATTGTTAATTATATATATATTATAATATCTACGGATCGATGCACGTGCGAGTTCAGACCTGGATGCCCTTCCGGCTCAAGGTCGTCCCGAGAGCGCATTGCCGTTGCGTGGCGCACGGGCGAGAGATGGAGGTGAGAGTCTGTCCCGCAAGCCCACGAATTGGGCTAACGCGACAGACTCCTGGCGCTCATGGCAGCGATTGACCTGGGTTTTGGCCCTTAAGTTAGTTAAGGCCTATGGGGGTACTCCTCCTGGTTGCGCCGCGTGTTGGGCATTTTCTCCAGTGATGGCCCAAGGCGCGGCAGGCGGCCTCGACGTGGAAGCGCGAGAGGAGGGCCAGGAAGGGGAGCCCCTGGTGAGAAGCGAGCGGTTCGCGGGCGGAGATGAATGGGTCACGGGGGTCTGTTGCGGTAGACGGCGCCATGGTGGCCTCCTTGGTGCGGCGACTGGCGGGGAGTTGATAGCCGCGAGTCTATCCACCAAGGGGGCCGCTCAGCATCCCGGAGGCGTCGTGGCGCAGGTCGGACGCCCCCGGATGCTTGCGTTATTCTTGTGCCATTCGGGTCTGACCTGCTTTCATGCCGGAGTAATCTGTGTCAGGAATGCTCCCGGCGCAGGGGCAGGACGCGGCTCTGGTAGAACGACACCATGTGGCGATAATCGGGACCGCGGCGGACCTTGACCAGGCCGACGGAGCGGTCGATCTCGTCGGCGGCCTGATC
>JAKAUH010000116.1 GCA_021818605.1 Planctomycetota bacterium | reverse complement strand
CCGGTACGAACAACCCTGTCGGCTCCAGGATGTGGCGCTCGAAAAGCCTCGGTTGACTCACCACCGGATCGGCGCCCCAGACGACGATCCGGTCGGCGCGGTTCTTGATCTCGCCAAGCGTGCAGGTCACCTCGCCAACAGCCTGGAGTGCCGAGGTGGACGAGCTTTCTCCACCGGTACTCGACGCGTCGATGCAGGCGCCCAGGCGGTCGGCCAGCGCCACCGCCGCGCGCTGGGCCTCGCAGGTCGCTCCGCCGAGTCCGAAGACGACCGGACAGCGGGCGGACGCCAGGATCGAGGCGGCACGCTCGACGGCCTGCTCGAAACTCACCGGGCTTCCGTCGATCAGGTTGCCGGGACCTTCTTCCGGCCCGATCGCCAGAAACCGCTCCCGGCCGATCGCGCAGGCGTGTCGAGCTTCGGTGATGCGACCGTCCTGAACGTGCAGCTCGATGTCGTCGCACAGGCAAAGGCAGTGAACGCAGACCACGTCCGACTCGACCTGGCTTCCCGCGCTGCCGGATTCGGCGTTCACCGTGGTCATCGCTCGACGCTCCAAACCTTGCACGACCTTGAAGTCCCCAACGGCCGGGAGGGCTCATCTTATCTCCCGGTGCGAGGCACTTCCACCGGGCGAGGGTGCCGCTGCCGGCGGAAGAACCTTCACCAGCTCGTCGACGAACGACGCGGCCACGCGCTCGTTGGCTGCCTCGGTGGTATGGCAGTAGTCGATGAAGACCAGTTCCGTCGACCCGGCAAAGACCCGGCTCAGGTCGTGGAACCGAGGATCCGCGCGCAGCTCGCCCGACTCGCCGATCGCCCCGTAGACTTCTCCGAAGAAACCGCGACCCCACTCGAGCTTCCGCGCCTCGTCGGCCTCGAACGGCGTCAGTTTTTGCTTGTCGAAGACCACTGGCTGCCAGTAGAAGAGCGCGTCGAACCCGTAGGCCCGCCCCAGCTTCTCGACGATGTCGAGATTGGCCTGATATCGTCGGACAACGTCCCTGGCCAGCTCATTCCGTTTCGCGGCCGACAAACCACCAGGCTGGATGGCCGCGGGACCGGCGACTCGATGCGCGATGACCTGGGCCAGTCGGAACGACGCGGAATCACGTACGATTCGCATCATGAGCGATGCGCCCAGACGAGCCGGCGACTGGAGGATGTTGAACTCGGCCCGCCGGTTGCGCTCGTTGGTCGTCACTCCCGCCTCGCCCTCGAGAAGGGCCGAGGTCGTGTCGTTCACTCCGTCGTAGAAGATCACCAGGTCCGGGCGATAACCGGCCTGGAGTTCGCGAATAAGTGCGACCACTTCCTGGGTGCTGACGTACCCGATCTCGGCGAGGTTCTGGATCTCGATCCGGTATCCGCGGTCGTGCAGCTGCCTGGCGACGAGCGACGGGATCGTCCGGTCGTCCCGCGATCCGTAGCCCCAGAGCGTCGAACCCCCAAGCATCAGCAACCGGTAAACCTTCCCGGTCCGCTCGGCGGCCTCGGCCGGTGCCCACGTCCGCCTGCGGCCATCGGCGTCGATCGTGATGGTCCGGCCCGCGAACGGCTTCTGCCGGAAGTAGACGTACGGCTCCCAGCGATCTGCCAGGGCCCGCAGCTCGCGGTCGTGCTGGATCGGCCAGGCCTCGCCTCCGTAGCCCTGCTCGATCAGCCGCGGATCAACCGCGCCGGCGGAGGTCAGCCTGTCCTTGACGGCGAAGACGAGTCGCAACGATGCCTCGGTGAGCAGGATCACGATGATCGTCAAGCCGATGATCGACCAGACCGTCTGCACGGCCTTCAGGAATCGCACCAGTCGAGCCAGGAACATCCGCATGGATTCGTCTCGCCTTGCCGCGGTCGACCATCTCCGGCTAACGTGGATGAAGACACGACGAATCTACGCCAAACCCCGCGCCACGGGCCAGATGAGCCCCGTAAGGTCGGGGCTCGAATTCGACAGGGGAGTCGGTTGCGGTGGAACTGATCGGCTGCCGGGCCGCCGTGCTCGGCTCAACCTCGGGGATCGGCCGCGCTGTGGCGATCGAGCTGGCCGACGCCGGCGCCGACGTGATCGTGCACGGCCGACGATCCACTGAGTCTGCCGAGGCGGTCGCCGCCGAAATCCGCCGGCTAGGCCGGCGCGCCGAGGTCCTCATGGCCGACCTGGCCGACCGCGAGGCCGGCGATCTCCTGGTCGATCGCGCCTGGGCCATCTGGAACGGCCTCGACGCTTGGCTGCACATCGCCGGTGCGGATACTCTGACCGGATCCGCCGCTCGCCTGCCGTTCGACGCCAAGCTCGACCTCCTCTGGCACGTGGACGTCGCGGCGACCGTCCGGCTCTGCCGATCCGTCGGCCGGCGGATGCGCGAGAAGGGAGCCGGCTCGATCGTCACGATGGGATGGGACCAGGCCGAGACCGGCATGGAGGGGGACTCGGGCGAGCTATTCGCCGCCACCAAGGGCGCCATCATGGCCTTCACCCGCAGCCTGGCCGTGAGCCTCGCCCCAGCGGTTCGGGTTAATGCTCTCGCGCCGGGCTGGATCAGGACCGAGTGGGGCGAAGTTGCCTCGTCCACGTGGCAAGAACGCGTGCTGCGCGAGACACCCCTGGATCGCTGGGGGACGCCGCAGGATGTCGCCCGAGCCGCCCGCTTCCTCGTCGGTCCCGGCGCCGGTTTCCTCACCGGGCAAATCCTGAGGGTCAACGGAGGGGCGGTCCGCGCGTAGGGCGTCATCCCCATCCCCTTCCATCTCCATCCATCGGCGGGACTCGGACCAGCATGGCGGATCGGCCGCGATACCTGTTCGTCACCGGCCGGCTGGCCGAGTTCGCACTCCGCCAGGTCCTCGAAAACCTCGCGCCCAGGGCCGGTTTCACGGCCGAGGTCGCCGTGATGCCGATCACCGTCGCCGCCCTGATGACTCCGCCCTGGATCGCCCGGCGCCTCGAGGTGCCCGAGGGAATCGACCGGATCATCCTGCCGGGACATTGCTCCGGCGACCTCACCCCGGTGCAGGACAGAGCACCCGGCGTCCTGGTCGAGCTCGGGCCGATCGACCTGGGTGATCTGCCACGCCATTTCGGCGAGGCCGGTCGCGCGTCAACCGGCTATGGCGCCTACCAGATCGAGATCCTCGCCGAGATCAACCACGCGCCCCGTCTCTCGACCGAGGACTTGCTGCGGGCGGCCCGACGGTTCCGCGACGAGGGCGCCGACGTGATCGACGTGGGCTGCGACCCGGGCACCCAGTGGCAGGGAGTCGGAACAGCCGTGGCTGCACTACGGGCCGAGGGATTCCGGGTCTCGATCGACAGCTTCGACCCCGCCGAGGTGGCCGACGCGGCGCGTGCCGGGGCCGAACTGGTCCTTAGCGTCGACGCCAGCAATCGCGAGCGGGCCGTCGACTGGGGCGTCGAGGTGGTCGCCATCCCCGACGCGCCGGGATCGCTCGACGGCCTGGACCAGACGATCGACTTCCTCGAACACCGCGCCGTCCCGTACCGGATCGACCCCGTCCTCGAGCCCATCGGTTTCGGCTTCGCCGCCTCGCTGGGCCGCTATCTGGAGATCCGCCGCCGGTTCCCGGACGCGGCGATCATGATGGGCGTCGGCAACCTGACCGAGCTGACCGAGGTCGACTCGGCCGGCGTGAACGCTCTCCTCGTCGGA
>JAKAUH010001109.1 GCA_021818605.1 Planctomycetota bacterium | reverse complement strand
AGGCTCTCAGCCTGACGGATGGCTCCGGAGTCAGGCTGAGAGCCTGACCTACGGGACGGCTTCGCAACGCCTTCGTGACAGATTTTGACCGTCCCCCAAGAGAATCCGATTCCGCCGCCCAGGGAGAAAAGACGTGCCGATCGAAGTCACCATGCCGAAGCTCAGCCCCACGATGGAGTCCGGCGTCATCGCGCAGTGGCATGTCAAGGTCGGGGATCAGGTCAAGGAAGGGGACGTCCTGGCCGACATCGAGACCGACAAGGCCACGATGCAGATGAAGTCGTACGACGACGGCACGATCGCGCACATCGATCATGCCGCGGGCGACGAAGTTGCTCTCGGCCAGCGCGTGATGGTGCTGGCGAAGAAGAACGAGGACCCGCAGAAGGTCGCCGCGAGCCTGGGCGCCGCTGCTGGTGCGGGTGCGGGCGCCGCTGCGGGTGCGGGTGCGTCGGCGAAGGCCGGCGCGAAGGCTGCGGCCGCTGCGCCGGTAGCCGCCGGTGCCGCCGTCGGCGTGGGTGCCTCAGGCGGGCCCGCCGACCTCGCCGCGGGCAACGGCCAGGCGGCGCCCGGATCCGGCAACGGCCACGCGGCGGCCGAGGAAACGCACCACGCAGCCGGCGGGCGGGTGAAGGCCAGCCCGCTGGCGCGGAAGCTCGCGGCGGCGTCGAGTGTCGAGTTGGCGCGGGTCCGCGGCACCGGCCCCAACGGCCGGGTGATCCGCCGCGACGTCGAGGCTTATCTTCAGAGCGGCGCGGCCCGCACCCCCGCGGGTGGCGAGAGCGCCGCGGCGGTGGCGGCAGCGGCCGCTCCAGCTACGCAGCGGATCCCGCATTCCCGGATGCGCAAGACGATCGCGCAGCGGATGCTCCAGGCCAAGCAGGCCGCGCCCGAGATCCACGTCACCGTGGACATCCGGGCCGACCGCCTGGTCGCCGCCCGCGAGGAGCTGAACCGCCGGCTGTCGAAGGAAGGCGTGAAGCTGTCGCTGGGCGACTTCGTCACCAAGGCCGTCGCGATGGCGCTGCGGGCTCATCCGGGCGTCAACGCCAGCTTCGAGCCGGATGCGATCGTGCGCCATGGCGAGATCAACATCGGTATCGCGGTCGCCCTGCCCGAGGGCCTGATCGTTCCGGTGCTCCACCGCGCCGATACGCTGGGCCTCAAGGAAATCCGCAGGCGGAGCGAGGCCCTCGCGGCCGCCGCCCGGTCGAATAACCTGAGCGGCGAGCAACTCACCGGCAGCACGTTCACGATCTCGAACCTGGGGATGTACGGCGTCCGCCAGTTCGACGCGATCCTGAACATGCCCGAGGTGGGAATCCTCGCCGTCGGCGGCGCCGAGAAGCGCCCCGTGGTCGAGGGGGACAGGCTGGTCGTCGGCACCGTGATGACCGTCACCCTCACCGCCGACCACCGCGCTGTCGACGGCGCGATGGCCGCCGAGTTCCTCCGGACCCTCAAGGGGCTGCTCGAGGAACCGACGGCCATGCTGCTGTGAGTAGGGGTTAGAGGTTAGGGATCAGGGGTTACGAATACGGGACCAGGCTCGTCGCGGTGCGCGACTCGCAGCGAATCGAGCCTGTTCATCGCCTACCTCCGATCCCTCACCCGGCTCCAGGGCACTCGCCCGCCGATGTACACTCCCCACCCCTAACCCCTAATCCCTCGCCCCTACAAAAAATGGCTTACGACTACGACATCGTGGTGATCGGCGGCGGACCCGCCGGATACGCCGGCGCGATTCGCGCCGCCCAGCTCAAGAAGCGCGTGCTCTGCGTCGAGCGCGACAAGCTCGGCGGGATCTGCCTCAATTGGGGCTGTATCCCGACCAAGGCGCTGCTCACCAACGCCCACCTCGCCGAGCTCATCCAGAACCACGGCAAGCAGTTCGGCTTCACCGGCCAGGCGGGTTGGGACTTCGCCCAGATGATCAAGCGGAGCCGGGGCGTCGCCAGCCAGCTCAACAAGGGCATCGAGGGCCTGTTCCGCAAGTACAAGGTCAACCACAAGCTCGGCACCGCCAGGGTGATCGCACCGCACAAGGTGCAGATCGGCGATGAGACCGTCACGGCCGAGTCGGTCGTGATCGCCACCGGCGTGCGCGCCCGGCCGCTCCCGGGAGCCGAGTTCGACGGCAAGACGATCATCTCGTACAGGGAAGCCATGAGCCTGCCCGAGCAGCCGAAGTCGATGGTCATCATCGGCGCCGGGCCGATCGGGCTGGAGTTCGGCTACTTCTACAACGCCATCGGGACCAGGGTCACCGTCGTCGAGTTGCTCGACCGGATTCTGCCCGGCGAGGATGAGGAGGTCTCGGCCGCGCTGCATCAGAGCCTCACCAAGAGGGGGCTGACGATTTACACGGGGTCCAAGACGTTGAAGGTCGAAAAGACCGCGTCGGGCGTGAAGCTCGAGATCGAGACGCCGAAGGGGAAGGTGTCGGTCGACGCCGACAAGATGCTGGTGGCGATCGGCGTGGTGGGGAACGTCGAGAACCTGTTTGCCGATGACGTGAAGGTCCAGATCGAGCGCAACCACATCAAGGCCGACCCGAACAAGGGTTATGTCACGAGCGTGCCGGGCATCTACGCGGTCGGCGACATCATCGGCCCGCCCTGGCTGGCGCACGTCGCCCACCACGAGGCGGTCTGCTGCATCGAGCGGCTCTGCGGGTTCTCCGACCGCACGGTGGATTACACGACGATCCCCGGCTGCACCTACACGGATCCAGGGGTCGCCAGCGTCGGCCTGACCGAGAAGGCCGCCCGCGAGGCCGGTTACGAGGTCCGCGTCGGCAAGTTCCCGTTCCAGTTCAGTGGGCGGGCACTCGCCTCGGACGAGACCGAGGGGTTCGTGAAGCTGGTGTTCGACAAAAAGTACGGTGAGCTGCTGGGCGCCCACCTGATCGGCTCGCAGGCGACCGAGCTGATCGCCGAGCTCGTCATGGCCAAGAAGCTCGAGGCGACCGAGGAAGAGATCCTTCACGCCATGCACCCGCACCCGACGTATTCCGAGGCCGTCATGGAAGCCGCCGGCCAGGGACTGGGCGAGTCGGTGCATATCTGACGGACGGTTCGATTCGAGCGCATGGACGACGGATGGCTCACGAAGGAGCCCGGGCCATGCCGGTCCCTTTCAGCCCGCACGGTCGACGCCGTTGCAGGAGGCGGCTCCGTCCGCCGACCCGGCGAGTCGGGTCATTTGTAGGAGGCGGCTCCGTCCGCCGACCCGGCCCGTTCCCGCCGGCCCTGCCCATTCCCGCTGGCCCGGGTCGGGAGACGGAGCCCCCTCCTACAAAAGTCTGGGCGGACGGCGGGTGGGTCCGGGGGCCGGCTCGATGTGATCTGCCACCTCTCCGAGGTCGGGTGGCAGACGGCGGCAGTCGATCACCCGGGTGACGATCCTGCCCGCCGCGGTCACTGGGGTGAAAAAGCCTCTGGAGGCAGGCTCTCGCCGCCGGCGATGGTCGAGAGGGCCTCGAAGATGCGGGGGTCGACGGTCTCGGAAATGAAGCGGATCGAGCCGTCGGCGAAGGCGACGTTGGCACCGCCGTTACTGTATCGGCTGAAGTGCAGACCTCCGAACTGGCGGTCAATCCCGAGATAATGCTGATCCGAGGGATCCAGCCCGCGGACCGTCGCGTGCCCTCCGGTCAGCCACGAGCCGTAACTCCGCGACGACTCGGCCAGGACCATCGTGCAGAAGGCGCCGTCGGTGATATCCTTCAGGCTCGTCTCGCGATCGTAACCAAAGACGCCGGCGCGGCGATGGCCTTTCGGTAGGATCGGTGCATCAACCCCGAGCCCGGCGATGCCCACATAGGCCGTGCAGACGTATCCTCCGGGCACCTGTCGCGGGGTTTGCGGGCAGTTCATGACCCCGATGCGTTCCGCAGCGGCCGGCTGGTTCTGCGGCACCCTCCAGCCGCCTGCCTGGTCGATCGTTTTCGCCAGATCTTCGTTGTCCAGGTAGCGGAGCGTCGCGAAGTACCAGCTCAGACGATCGTCCGGCCCGAGATCGGCATTGGGCCATGTGCCGCGTGGGAATGAACCGGTTTCGTTCGCGTACTGGAGAACTCCCAGTACGACGTTTCGCTGATTCGATGCGCACTCCACGTTCCGGCCGCAACCTGTGTGACGTCCCTCGAATAACCACCCGAGGAAACGGAATCCGCCGAGCAGGCCGGCCACGGCGGCGATCAGGATCATGGTCTGGCGGATCGTCAAGCGCCCCATGATGCACCTCGAGCACAGAAAGAGACGGCCGACGCTCCAATGAAAGTGAGTTGATCGTAACATCCTCCACGCTCTGACGAAAACATCGCTATCCAGGTGAAATCAGCGAGTCCATCTCCTGATCGTTTGAATCCAGCCGACCTCGTGCGAGACCTCGTCGCCCATTTCGACATCCATCAGCACGTCACGACTCTCCCTTGACCCGAGGGTTGCGACAGGCTAATCTAAACTTTTGAACACCATTCCGAAGCGGGTGCCAGAAGCGACGACCTCGGTCGGCCGATCGGCCTGCGCCCTGATGAAACGGAGTGCCCTCACCTGGACGGACACGATGCCTTCCCGATGCAGGAGCGAGATACATGGTCCCGCGCACTCCGCTTCGACCGGCTGTTCCGCCCGGGCCGGTCCTGGTCCAGGGGCTTTATCGATTCCGCGTGGCACAGTTCCGCCAGATGATCGACGAGGGGACGATCGCGGAGGACGAGCGCGTCGAGCTGGTCGAGGGACTGGTGGTCTCGCGGCCGAGGCGCAGCCGGCCGTGTATTACGGCCGGGAACAAGGGGCTGCGACTGCTGTGGAGGATGATCCCGCCGGGCTGGCACGTGGCCCGGGACGTGCCGATCCTGGCCTCGGACTGGAGCCGGCCCGAGCCCGACCTGGCGGTGATCCGGGGCGTCGTGGACGACTACGAGGATCGCGAGGCGACCGGCGACGAGATTGCGCTCGTCGCGGAGATCTCCGAATCCAACCTGGCCGCCGACCGCATGGACATGGCCCGCGTGTACGCCCTCGCGGGGATTCCGGTTTACTGGATCATCAACCTGGTGGATGGCCAGGTTGAGGTGTATTCCGATCCCCGGCGCGACGGATACCAGTCGCACCAGGTCCTGACGCGCGGGCACGATCTGCCCGTGGTGCTCGACGGCGTTGAGTCGGCCTGGATCGCGGTGACCGATCTTCTGCCCTGAACCGCCCGGATCCGATCACTGCTCGATACGCAGTTCGTGATTCGAGAGCAGCTCGAAGCCGTCCGGAGTGATCAGGTAATTGCGCTCGAATCGCATGCCGCCCTCGCCCTCTATGTAGAGGCCGGGCTCGAGGGCCACGACATCGCCGGCGACGAGCGTGTCGGTGCTCTCGGGGACGAAGTACGGCGGCTCGGGATGGCCGAGTCCGAGGCCGTGGCCGGAATGCGAGGTGAACGCGTGGTCGAGGCCGAGTGAGGCAAGATGGGCCCGGACGGCGGCGTCCACCTCGCGGGCCGGCGTACCGGCCCTGAGGCGACCCTCGCCGGCGCGGATGGCGCCCATGCAGGCGTCATACAGCTCGCGCTGGCGAGCCGTGGGCGGACCGCCGACGGCGAACGTGTTCGTGAAGTCGCCGCGATAGCCGCCGACGACCACCGAGAAATCGAGCAACAGCAGGTCGGACTTCTCGATCATGCGACGAGTGGGCGGTCCGCCCTTGTCCTTCGCGCAGCGCGGGCCGGAAGCGAAATCGCCGTAAACCATCACCTGCTCATCGATCCCCTTCGAGGCGGCTTCAAGGACGAGGCGATAGGCGTCCATCTCGGTCATGCCGGGCCGCATGTCCGCCAGCGCGGCGGCGTGAGCGGCCTCGCCGGCTCGCATCGAACGACGCAGGGCCTCGATCTCGTCCGGGTCCTTGGCGCGGCGCATTTCCCGGACGGTCGGGCCGATGTCGACGATCTCGAGTCCCGACCGCGCTGCACGCAGGGCCTCGATCAATCCGGCCGGGACCGCGGCTGTCTCGATCCCAAGCCGATGGCCGGGAATTCTCGCCAGCCGCTCGATGGCCGACTGGGTCAGCTTGCCTCGACGGTAGGGCGCCGAGTGCTTGCCGTCGTACCAGGTCGGGGCGGCCCGCTCGTCGACGTGCGCCTGCTCGACGTAGGGCCCGAGCATGGAGTCGGCGACGAGGATCGAGCGGCCGGGCTCGAGCAGGAGCAACGCGCCCGACTCGACCGTGCGAAACACGAACGGCGACGGGACGTATCCCGCGAGGTAGGTCAGGTGCGACGGGTCGCCGACGATCAGGACATCGCAGGGCGACGGCAGAGCGCGCCAGAGCCGTTCGCGGCGGCTGGCGGATCCCTCGGCGGTCAGCATGATGGGGGTTCCTCTTTCAACAGGCACTGGCAAGATGGGGACTGGCACCTCGAAGACTCGGAGCCAGTCCCCACGTCTCCAGCACTATCCGGGGCCGGGCGATCAGCGCTGGACGCGGGCCGAGCCGCCCTTGGCGAGTGCCTCGACCTCGGGCAGCCGGGCCATGGTCACGTCGCCGGGGAACGTGGTGAGCAGCGCACCATGAGCCCAGCCGAGGCGCAGCGCCTCCTCGGGCGAGCGCCCGGCGATCATCCCGTAGATCAGGCCCGCGGCGAACCCGTCGCCGCCGCCGATCCGGTCGATGACGTCGAGCTCCATGGTCGGGCTGACGTGGCGCTGGCCCTCGTGCCAGACCACGGCGGCCCACGAGTGCCGGTTGGTCGTGTGGACCTCGCGGAGCGTCGTGGCGACGAGCTTGATGTTCGGGAACTGCTTCGTCACCACGTCGATCAGGCCGAAGAACGCCTCGGGATCGAGCTTCGACTTGCTGTGGACATCAGGCCCCTTGACGCCGAGACCCATCTGGAGGTCTTCCTCGTTGCCGATCAGGGCGTCGAGCTGGCCGGCGATCTCGCGGGTGACCTTCTGGCCCCGCTCGGCGCCACCGACCGAGGCCCACAGCTTGGCGCGGTAGTTCAGGTCGAACGACGTGATCGCCCCGGCGGCCCGCGCGGCCTTCATCCCCTCGACGATCAGCGGCGCGGTCGTCTCCGACAATGACGCGAAGATCCCGCCGGAGTGGAACCAGCGCACGCCCTTGCCGAACAGCTCCTGCCAGTTAAAATCGCCCGGCTTGAGGAGCGCACCGGCCTCGTTTGCGCGGTTGTAGAAGACGACCGGCGCGCGGACGCCATAGCCCCGGTCGCTGTAGACCGTGGCGATGTTCGGCCCACGAACGCCGTCGTGCTCGAACCACCTGTAATGCGGAATCACGCCCATCTCGCGCACGCGGGCCTGCACCAGCTCGCCGATCGGGTACTTCACCATCGCCGTGGCAATCCCGGTCTTCAACCCGAAGCAGTCAGCCAGGTTCGCCGCCACGTTGTACTCGCCGCCCGAAACGTGGATGTCCAGCGACCGCGCCTTGCGGAACGGGATCACACCCGGATCCAGCCGGTGCACCAGGGCGCCCAGGGACAGGAAATCAAGCTCGCAGGCATCTTTGCGGATGTTCATTGGCTTTCCCTAGTGGTCAGTGGGCAGTGGTCAGTGATTCGGGGTCGGTGGTCGGTGACAGGCCGGCGGTCTCCGTACGGGACTGCCGGCCACTCAGTTCAACTCACCGACCACTGACCACTGACCACTGACCACTCGAAACTACACCAGATTCACATAAACCTTCAGCGCCTGGTTTTCCTCGAGGAGATGCATCATCTCCTTGTAGCTGTCGAGGCCGGCGACGGGATGGGTGAGAATGCGTTCGGTGACGCCCGGGTAGGTCAGCTCACCGTGCGCGAGGGCCTGAATTCCCTGCTCGAAGTGGTGGCGGTTGCCGTTGACGCTGGAGACCAGAAGCTTGTTGCCGAGCACCCACTCGAGGTTGATCCGGGCGGCGTCGAGAGTGACCTCCTGCTTGCCGCCGGTGATACTCGTCCAGATCAGGGCCCCGTTGTGGGCGAGGACTTCCATCGATCGGAAGCAAATCTCGGCATTCCCGGTCGCCTCGAAGATCAGGTCGGGCTTGCCGACCTTCCTGACCAGCTCGTCGAGCGGGGTCTGCCTGGTGCTGACGTAGGTCGCGCCATAGGCCTCGGCGATCTCGGATTTGCGGTGCGGGCCCGGCGTGGTCGCGAGGGTGTAGACCTCCATGTTACGGAGGCGCAGCATCATCGTGGCGAGGAGCCCGATCTGGCCGGCGCCCATCACGAAGGCTCGTCTCGGCTTCCAGACCTGGAGCCGCTGCTGGGCCAGAAACGCCTGTTCAATCGCCTTGGTGCTGACACTCGCCGGCTCGGACAGGACGCCCAGGTGCTTGAGCCCTTTGGGGACCTTGACGATGTACTCGGCATCGTCGACGAAGGTCTCGGTCAGGTAGCCGTGGCAAAGGTTGATCCCGCGCTCGTAATACGTCTCGTCGCTGGTGATGTCGTTGCGTCCGATCAGGTCGAACAGCGACCCGCCGGGCCGGCGCACGGTGCACGAGACGAAGTCGCCGGGCTGGACTTCCGTCACTTTGTCGCCGACCTCGAGGACCTGGCCGAAGCTTTCGTGACCTATGACGAGGAAGTCGCCGCCGGGAGGTGCATTTCCGTAGAGGGCCTCATTGATCTCGCGGTCGGTCGCGTCCACGCCGACCTGAAGGACCTTCACAAGTACGCCGCGTCCCTCCGGGATGCGGCACACGTGGGGGTGGGGCTGGTCGGTCAGCTTCGGGGCCGGAATGTCCCGCAGGTGGACGCTACTGGGCTTACCCGGCAGGACGGCAACGGCTTTCATTCGAGAGTTCGCCTGATCAGAAGGAGTCACGATCTCATGGCGCGGACGCCGCCTCCGGGGTCCGCCGGCCTCCGATTCTATCCGCAGGCCCCCCGGCGTTCCACACAACCTCGCACGGAGTCGCGGGCGGGACCGGCAACCACCCTCTTACCAGGCCGGCGCGGGCGGCAAGACGGCCACCCGGCGACGCCGGTCGCCGGGTGCGTCCGGTTTGTACCAGGAGCCGGCGACTCACGTGGCCGGTTTGCCAGGGTCCGGCGAACCGTCGCCGGTGTCTCGCTCGGATCGTGACTTACGACGCTGAGAACTTGTAGATCGTCGTCTGAGAATACGTGGCGCCGGGGCGCAGGATGATCGACGGGAAGTTGGGATGGTGGAGCGCGTCGGGGTAGTGCTGGGCCTCGAGGCAGAACGCCCCGTGCTTCTTGTAGGCGACGCCTCCCTTCCCCTTCACCGAGCCGTCGAGGAAGTTGCTCGTGTAGAGCTGGACGCCCGGCTCGGTCGTGTACATCTCGAGCACCCGGCCGCTCTTCGGGTCGCGGGCACGGGCGGCAAAGGCCGGCGACGGGCCGCTCGGTCGGATCACGTAGTTGTGGTCATACCCGCCCGGCTCCCCCTGAATCTGGCCGATCCGCGCGCCGATGGCGGTCGGCGTGGTAAAGTCGAGCGGCGTCCCTCCGACGGGCGCAATCTGGCCGGTCGGAATGTACTGATCGTCCGACGGCGTGTACTGGTCGGCCGCCAGCATCAGCTCCTGGTCGAGGATCGTGCCCGAGTCGTGACCCGCGAGGTTGAAGTAGCTGTGATTCGTCAGGTTCACCGGGGTCGCCCTGTCGGTCGTCGCGGTGTAGTCGATCCGCAGCGCGTTGTCGTCGGTGAGCGTGTACGTAACGGCGACATTCAGGTTTCCCGGAAAGCCTTCCTCGCCGTCTCGACTCAGGTAGGTCAGCTTGACGGCCGGGCCCGCCGGGCTCGAGACGTCCTGCGCCTTCCACACGACCTTGTCGAAGCCCTTTTTCCCGCCGTGCAGCGTGTTCGGCCCGTTGTTCGCGGCGAGCCTGTATTCCTTGCCGTCCAGCGTGAATTCGGCCCGCGCGATCCGGTTGGCGACGCGGCCCGTGATCGCGCCGAAGTGCGGGTTCTTCGCGATGTAGCCGTCGAGCGTGTCGAAGCCGAGCACAACGTCGGCCGCCTTGCCCGCCCGGTCGGGGACGTGCAGTTCGGTGATGATCCCGCCATAGGTCATCACCTTGACCGTAATCCGTCCGTTCGACAGCACATACAACTCGACGGGCGTACCGTCCGGTGTCTTTCCGAAATCCATCTTCTGCACGCTCCTTCGGTCCTTGGCCTCCTGGGCCGCGCCCGCTTCGACCATCGGCGAGCCCGGCCACCCCAGCGAGGCGGCGGCAAGTACGATCCACTTCGTCGGCATCAGCATCGGTCAATCCCCCATTGGACCACTTCAAACAAGATAACCGGGCTCGACACGATCGCCAGGGGGCTCCGGAAAAACCGGAAGTTTGCGCCGCTCTTCTGCCCGATGACGCCTGTCCCTAACAGGCGGCTGGACATCGCGTGAAACCGTTATCAAAGCCAGTCGTCCGAATGGGCGATCGCGGGCATGCATGTGCCGAAAAAGGGTGTTGCACTGGGATCGACCCTAAGAAAACGGGGACAGGCCCGTGGAAGAAGCGGAGCCAGGCCCGGTTTTGTTAGGGACTGTAAAGAACCAGAGGCAAGCTCGAGAGCGTCGATGAGGGAGGGGATTCGATGGATTTGCAGCTCTGGACGAAGGCGGAGCAGAAGAAGTGCACGATCCTCGCGCTGCGAGGGGATGAGGTGCATTGCCTGGAAATCCGGGGGGACAACGCCCACCAGGATGCGGCCCGGATGGTCGAGGCGCTCCAGCAGGGCCAGGAGCCCTCGGGATTAGGAGCGACGACCGTTTCGACGATCAAGGTCGGCTCGATCGCGCAGGCCCGCGCCTGCCCTGATAACGAGATCGTGGAGCTTCATCCGGAGGGGACCGACGGCAAGGTGATGAAGTTCCCCACGACGGGCAAGACGGCCGGCGACGTCATTCGCGCGGTGCTCGCCCGGTCGGGTCGGGGCTACCAGGAGGGCCGGCAGAACATCACGGCCTTCGAGGCGATGGCGCCGTCGATCGGCATCGGCGTGGTCGTGGCGTTCATGTGGGGCCTGCTCTACCTGACGGCCAGCGACATCGAATCGGGCAAGGGCGTTGATGTCGAGCACGGCCGTCGTCGTGGCCTGAAAGAACTCCTCGCCTGGCTGGCGGGCATGCTCGGCATGAAGGGTACGATGCTGGTCGGTGGCGGGCTGCTGGCGCTTTTGATCCTCTGGGCCGCGCTGCGGCTGATCAAGCGGCCTCAGCGGACGGTGTGGACTCCGGCGACCGCCTGAGTGCGAGCCAGTTCCACGGTCTCGTCGTGCGCAGGCGCAGAACCACGGCGACCGCTAGAAGGCACCACCAGGGGCGATCGCCGACGCGGGCCGTGTAGGGACTGAGCTCCGACACCAGGCCGACCGTCGCGGTGATCGTTCCCTCCGAGAACGGCGCGATCCGGCCGATCGTCCGGCCCAGGGGGTCGACGACCGCGCTGTAACCCGTGGTCGTCGAGCGGATGATGTAGCGGCGGTTCTCGATCGCGCGGAACGCGGCGATCAGGTGATGTTGCCGAGGGGCCAGGCTGCGGCCGAACCAGGCGTCGGACGTGATGTTCACCAGCAACTCGGCCCCCTTCTGCGCAGCCTCGCGCGACAGGCCGGGGACGGTGTCCTCGTAGCAGATCAGAGGAGCGACCTTCAGCGTGTACGACGAGCCGTCGGCCCGGCGCATGGGGTACTCGAAGACCTTCGTCTGGGTCCCCGCGCTGAAGGCGCCGGCCTTGGCGTTGAGCTTCCGCAGCGCCGGGAAGTAGCCTGCCAGCGGCATGGCCTCACCGAAAGGGATGAGGACCTGCTTGAAGTAGGGCAGCGGCACCTGGCCGTCGGGATAGACGGCAAAAGCCGCGTTGAACTTCTCCTCATTGGGGAGAAACGAATACGCGCCGACCAGGTAGGCCGAGCCGTCGTCGGACCATGGCAGCCGGGGCGGGTCGCCGACCGTCCCGATCGCCGCGGGGATGTACGCCGGCACCGCCCCCTCGGGCCAGACGACCAGCGAGCCGGCGTGGGCGGCCTTGCGGCTCAGGTCGAAGATCCGCGAGAGATATTGCCGCGCGAGCCGGATGTCGCGCCGCTCGTCGTGGGCGACGTGGCCCTGCACGACGACGACCTGCTGCGTGGCTCCCCGTGGCGATCCATGGAGATGGACGATCCACATTCCGTAAGCGAGCGCCAGGCCGAGCGCCCCGATGGGCAGCAGGAAACCCCACCGCCGCTCGCGGAAGGCCACGACGCGGACGGCAACCTCGGCGATCCAGAACACCAGGAACGACACGGCCATCGAGCCGCCCAGACCGGCGACCTGCACGAGCGGCGTGAGGGCGATCTGGGTGTGGCCGAAGTGCCAGGGGAAAAGCCGGGGGATCAATAGCTCGGCCAGGACAACGGCCGTCGGCGCCCGCAGGGCCAGGGCATCAAACGACCCGGGTAACTGGCGATGGATCAGGGCGACGGCCGGAAACTGGAGCGCGGCCGAGGCGACGAACAGTGCGAAGACCGCCGCGGACCCGACGACCGGGAACCCACCGAACGCGGCCACCGTGCTGAAGACCCAGTGAAACGCGATGATGTGGCCGACCACACCGCCGACATAGGCCGCCGAATACCCCCGCCCGGATCGCAGCGCGAAGACCATCGCCAGCGCGGCCACCCAGGCAAGCCCGGCGGCGAGAAGTGTCTCAGGCACCAGCCAGGCCAGTCCCAGGACCGTCACGCCGCCAATCCAGCCGACCGAAGTGGCCGCCGAGGGATCGGCGATCCACGCGGCTGCGACCGGTTGCACTCGCCGCCCGAGATCCGGACGACGCGAGACAGCCGGCCTTTCGGCGCGGACGGACGGACCCGGTGGGCTGGGCGCGATCGACATCCCTGTCCTCCATCCTCTGTGCGGCCGAGTCGGGCGGGCAACCGCGGCGCTCGACGAGGTTGCCCGCCCGAAGGCAGCCGGCGCGATCGATCATAGCCGGTACTTGCATTGCGTCAACATCGGCTCAGCGCAGCACACGGCACGGCTCGATGGCTCGATGGATCCTGGGAATCGGCTCGCCGAGTCCGACCCAGATGGCCTATGATTGAAAACGAAGGGGAATCGTGCGCGGCGAGGCAGAGACCGGCCTGAATGTCCGACCAACGAGAAGGAGTCACGCGATGCGACGAATCTCCAGACAACCGAGGATGTGGCTGGGTTCCGCAATCCTGGCGCTGTTCCTCGTCCTGATGCCGACCGAGAAGGCCGGCGCCCAGTTCATCGGTTATGGCTGGGGCTATCCCGGCTGGGGCTATGGCGGCTGGGGTTACGGTGGATGGGGGGGCTGGGGTTATCCCGGCTGGGGTTACGGCTACGGGTATGGATATCCCATGGCCGGCTACGGCGGATTGGGGAGATACACCTTTCCGGGGATGCTCCGCGGCACGTATCCGGTCAACGGAATGGGCATGTACGGGGGCTACGGCGGATTGGGCTGGGGTTATCCCGGCTTCGGCTACGGCGGGCTGGGCTACGGAGGCTTCGGCTACGGCGGGCTGGGCTACGGGGGTTTTGGATACAACATTGGCCTCTCGGGGATGGGGTTCTGGAACCCGATGTTCGGAGTCGGCCTGACCCCGCTGGGCACGCAGAGCTACCTGTACGAGACGCGAATGCTCGGTCGCGTCCCGCGCGTCGGCACAGGCTACTACGGTGGACGTTACGGCGGCACGACTTACTACCGAGGCCGGTGAGACGGCGACCGAAAAGAAGGGCCAGCGCCAGCGATGATCCGCGGGCGCCGGCCGTTCAGGCGTTGAGGGCCGCCGGGACGGACGGGCTCTCAGGTTTCCAGCCCCATGGGCTCGAGGACCGGCCGGGCGCGCTCGCGCATGTCCTCAAACATCTCGCGCGCCGACCCGGTGAGTTGATCCATCGAAACGTCCATCGCCTGGCAGCCGTAGGACAGGGCGAGGTAGTCCTCTCCCACGCCGAGCAAGGCGTCGGGCACGCCGAGGACGTTGTTGATCGCCATGCGCGCGACCGGAGCCGCCACCGCGACTCCCGCGGCCACCGCCGCGCCCGCCACGGCTCCCCACGGGTCGTCCACGCCGTCCTCACGCAGACTCTCGCGGGCCACCCAGGCGCCCGCAAGGCTGTGCGGGATCAGCAACGAGGGCCGGTATCGCGGCGGGAACACACCCACCTTGTCCAGCAGCATCTCGCCCATCGCCGCCATGACCCAGTTCTGCCGGCTGGGCCATCGGCGCGACGTCGCCAGGAACGCCGGTCCCAGCGCGATCTTCAGGCCGCTCAGCGCCGCCAGGGCCATCGCTCGTTCAAACGCTCGATTGCTGTCACGCATGTCGGTTTCTCCTTGCGCCGGACGATGGGGTCAATGAGGTGGTTGGTCCTCGACCGGCCGGCGGGAAGCGGTGAAGACATCCCGATGCCGGTCCGCGAACAGGTTCGGCGCGCACCACGGTGAGAGGAGAGCAAGATCAGTGCCGTGACACGGCGAAACGCCGAGCGGGCTCGTGTCAGACCCCGGGGCGGCTCTCGGGCTCGAGCGGAAAGCGGCCGGCGAGACAGAGTCCGCCGTCGGAAACGAGGATCGTCCCGTTGAGATTCGAGGCGGCCTCGCTGAGAACGAAGAGCGCCAGGTTGACGATGTCGTCGATCGAGCCGAGGCGTCGAGTCGGGATCAGGGCGCGGAGGCGGTCGGCGAGGGGACCCGGGAAGAGCCGCCGGGCGCCCTCGGTATCGCCGATCGGTCCCGGCGCGATGGCATTGACCCGAACGCCCAGTGGGCCCCACTCGACGGCGAGGGTTCGGGTCATGGCGTCGACGGCCGCCTTGGCCGCGGCGACGTGAAGCTGCCCCGGCGTGCCGCCGTAATGAAGCGTGGCGCTGATGTTGAGAATCTGGCCGCCGTGTTCCTTCATCCAGCCCCGAAAAACGGAACGCGAGGCGTGCCAGGTCCCCTTCGCGTCGATGTCGATCACCGCGCCGAAGCCGTTGGGGCTGAGATCCTCCGACGCGCAGGGGAAATTGCCGGCGGCGTTGTTGACCAGGAGGTCCAACCGTCCCAGCTCGGTGATCGTGCGCGCAACGGCCGAGTCGACGGCTTCGGGATTGCGGACGTCGGCGGGTAATGCCAGGCAGCGGCGGCCGGTCGTGGCCTCGATCTCGGCCGCCGTCGATGCGAGATTGTCCGCCTTGCGGCTGAGGAGTGCCAGGTCGGCCCCGTGGCGAGCGAGGGCCTCCGCAATCCCCCGGCCGATGCCGGTCGCACCCCCGGTGATCAGGGCCACTTTTCCGCTGAAGAGTGTGTCGCGAAAGATGCTCACGGTGGAAATCCAGCCGGTCATGAGGGTTCAGACGTCAGCAGACGAGGCGACGACTGGTGCAAAGGATACAACGCCGAGGACGACGGAACCAGGCCAGGGCCGCCATGGCGGCACCGGCATCCGAGCAACGTCGACCTGCGCCTGGACCGAGATCGGCCTTGAGGGCTTGCTGGCAGTCGGGACAGGATCTGACGGCTCTTGAGGCGGCCCAGGCCCGGCGCCGTCGAAGGGTTGTTCCCGCTTCGGGAACGAGGGGACGACGGTCGCGGCCGGCGTTTCGCCGTGCAACAGGCGCGCGATTTGCCCTGATGGTGCGCCCGATAGCGTCCGCCGGACGCGCGATCGGTCATCGTGTATGGGATGGGTATCAAGGAGAGCGGGATGCTCATCATGATGGGAACCGTGGCCCCCTACAAGCTGACCGACCTGCTGAGCTCGGCCGGTGCCACGATCGGAATCATCATCGCCGGGACGATTTTTCTTCAGTTCCTCAGCACCAAGTACACCGAGCTCTCCGGCCGCTACCGGCAGCTCACGGGTGAGTACCGCGGGGTGAGGGGCGAGCAAGATCGCCATGCTCCGCTCCGCTCGCAGATCCGACTCTATCGCCGCCGGCTGAATCTGCTCAACTGGGCGTCGTGGACGGCAGCGCTTGCGTTGCAGAGTTTTCTGCTGGCCGTGATCGCGGGCGGCATGTCGCTTTTGTATCCCCCGGTGGTGGCGATCCGCACGGTGGGCACCGCCGGACTGCTTGCCGGGCTGATCCTGATCGGCATCGCCGTTGGGATCGACCTGGCCGAGAGCATCCTCTCACGCAAGGAGCTGGAGGAGGAGATCGCCGACCTCGACGAGGAAGCGCGCGGGCTGGCGAGCTGAAAGCCCGTGAAGAAATCGGTCTTCAAAGAACCGATGGAAGAGAGCAGAGCAACCGATGCAATCGGCGATTCGGCAAGGGCTTATGCGGCTTCGCTCTCGGCTTCCTGCTCATTTCCCACGATTCTTTCACATCCTCGTGAGGGCGCGGGCGCGCCGCCCGCGGCGGCGAAGGGACCAGGAGCCGAGAGGACGCTTATGGAGAGCCGTGACCCGCGCGTTTCGGTGGTGATGATCACTCACAACCGCCGGCAGGAAGTGCAGCGAACCGTGTCGATCCTGATCGACCTGCCCGAGCGGCCGCGGATTGTGGTTGTCGACAACGCCTCGACCGACGGGACGGCCGACGCGATCCGCGCGCGATTCGGCCGAGCAGGCGTCGAGGTGGTTGACTCCGTCTCCAACCTGGGCGCGGCCGGGCGCAACCTCGGTGCGCGACGGGTCGACAGCCCGTACATCGCCTTCTGCGATGACGACACGTGGTGGGAGCCGGGGATGCTCCGCCGCGCGGCCGACCTGTTCGACGCCCAGCCGCGACTGGGAGTGCTCACGGGTCAGACGCTGGTCGGGCCCGCGAATGTGGAGGATCCGATCTGCCGCGAGCTGATGGAGAGTCCCCTGCCCCGCGAGCCCGGCATGCCGGGCCCTCCGCTGCTTGGCTTCATGGCGGGCGTGTCGATCTTCCGCCGATCCGCGTTCCTCGAGGCCGGGGGGTTTGACCCGGTGGTGTTCATCAGCGGCGAGGAGGAGTGGCTGGCTGTCGAGCTGGCCGCTCGCGGCTACTGGATCTGCTACGTACCCGAACTGGTCGTCCACCATCATCCGTCCACCGTGCGCGACCGTCACGCCCGCCGCTGGCAGGCGATCCGCAACAACCTCTGGTTCCTCTGGCTGAGACGGCCCTGGTCCGTCGCCCTGAGCCGGACGGTCTGGATGGCCTGGACGGTGCCGCGCGACCGGCACTCGCTCCGCGGATTCGCCGCCGCGCTCGGGGGCATGCCCCGGCTGCTCCGCCGCCGACGAGTCGTGCCCCCGCGCGTCGAGCTGGGCCTCCGCCTGCTCGACGGGGCCCAGATGGCCTCGGTGGCCGGCCGCTACGTCTCCTGACCTGCCGCTCGACGGCCATGCCGACATCCGTCCGCATCGAAAGGATTGGGTGTGTTCTTCCACGAGGATCTCAAGGGCAACCGCCTGCCGCGCGGGACGGTTTGCCTGACCTACGACGATGGCCCGGGCGAGGCCGATGGCGACGGCCCCGGGCCGCACACTCAGGCCCTCGGCCGATTCCTCCGCGAGGAGGGCATTCGAGCCACATTCTTCGTCGTTGGCTGCCACGTCGAGTCATTTCGCGAATCGGTGGCCAGCCTGCACGCCTGCGGACACCTCGTCGGCAATCACACCTATTCCCACCCCGGTCTGGTCGCCCTGGCCGAATCGGGCGGAGACGTCGTCGCCGAGCTCGAGCAGACCGAGCGGCTCCTGCGCCCGATCACCGGAGCCTCCCTCACATATTTTCGAGCGCCGTACGGCAACTGGCGGCAGGTCGAGGAGGTCCGGCCCGGGATCAGCCGCGACCGCGGCGATTCGATCGTCGCCGATCGACTCAATGCCGCCGGCCGGCTGTCGTCACTGATCGGGCCCGTCAACTGGGACATCGTCGCCGAGGACTGGGAATGCTGGCGTCAGGGCATCCCGCCAGACGAGGCCGCGCGCCGCTATGCGGACGAGGTCGAGCGCATCGGCCGGGGCCTGATCCTGATGCACGACAGCTCCGAGGACCCCGCCATGCGGGCGCGGAACCAGACCTATCTCATGACCCGACACCTCGTCCCCGACCTGAAGCGCCGCGGATTCCGCTTCATCCGCCTCGACGAGGTCCCCCAGGTCGTCTCCGCCGCGGGGGTGCGCTCGCTGATCGTCCTGGCGGCGGACGGCGCGCCTTCGCTGGTCGTTGACACCGGCGCGGGCGACGCGATCATCCCCGGAACCGACGATGCGCCGGCGCAGCGGTTCGGCGTCGTACCGCTCGACGGGGATACCTTCGCCCTCCGCGCGGCCAGTGGCCTGTTCCTCACCGTCGGCGCGCGTGACGGATCCAGCGTCGATTTGCCAGTCGCAGCCGATGGCACTGCGGTCGGCCCGCACCAGCGCCTGAAGCTCGAGCCCCTGGGCCGGGGCGGGTTCGCGATCCGGACTCACGGCGACCGTTACCTCAGCCAGGTTGATACGACAGCCGGCCGCCGGCTCGCCGCGACCGCCCGTTCGGCCGGGCGCTCGTCCTTCACGCTGGCGCCGGGATGAACCCATCCGTCGCGTTTCTGTCGATTCGGCACGCGGGGTGCCTCGTTATCGGCGCCGAGGGCCGGGCAATCGGCCGGCCGGGAGGCAACGATGCGACAAATCTTCCCAGATGACATCCGCACTTCCGGGTCGCTCGTCGACCAGGTCCGGGCACTCTCCAGGCCGTTGCGTGGACCAGCGGATCTCGACCCGCTCATGGATCGCATCGGCGATGCGCGCTTCGTCCTGCTCGGCGAGGCCTCGCATGGCACGGCTGAGTATTACACCTGGCGCGCCGAGATCAGCCGCCGGTTGATCCTCGATAAGGGCTTCACGTTCCTCGCCGTCGAGGGGGACTGGCCCGACTGTTATCGGGTCAATCGCCATGTCAAGGGGCTCGACGGACCCACCGGCCTTGACAGCGCCCGCGAGGTTCTTCACGCCTTCGGCCGCTGGCCGACCTGGATGTGGGCGAATGAGGAGGTCGTGTCGCTCGTGGAGTGGCTCCGCCGCCATAACGACGACATGCCGGCCGATCGGAAAGTGGGCTTCTACGGGCTCGACGTCTACAGCCTGTGGGAATCGCTCTACGGCATCATGGCGTACCTTCAGCTCCACGATGGCTCGGCCCTGCCGGCGGCCTGGCGGGCCCTTCGCTGCTTCGAGCCCTACGGCGAGGATGTGCAGGAATACGCGCGGGCCACCCGTTTCGTCCCCGAGAGCTGCGAGGACCAGGTCGTCGCCCTGCTGCACGCGACCCGCCGCCATATCCGGACCACCCAGGACGGCGATCCCGAGG
>JAKAUH010000916.1 GCA_021818605.1 Planctomycetota bacterium | reverse complement strand
GTTTTTCGCGGGTAGGTCCAGGGCCCAAAACCATGAGGGCGCGGCCTTTCGCGGTCGCGTCGGGCCGTGGTCGCCGTGGAGGTCATCGATGCTCGCCAGCCGGGTTCAGGCCGACGAATCGCCGGTTATCAACATGACGCCGATGGTCGATGTCATCCTGTGCCTGCTGGTCTTCTTCATGGCCGCCACGCGGCTCTACGACTGGGACGAAAACGAGTTCGTCGTCCGGGTCCCCGAGGTCTCTGACGCCGCACCGCTGACCGCCGCGCCCGAGGACCTGATGCTCACGATCAGTCGTCCCGGCACGGTCGCCGTCGGCGATAAAACCCTTGACCTCGACGGGCTGGTCGTTTTGCTCCGCGAGGCGCGGGGCCGCTACGTCAACCAGGGCGTGGTGATCCGCGGCGACGCCTCGCTGACCTACCAGGATCTGGCCGACGTCCTCTCGGCCTGCGACGAGGCGGGCATCCAGAATGTTCGGCTCCCCGTGCGATCGCGCGACGAACACTCCAGCGCCGAGGAGGCGCCGGCTGTCCGGTGACGAGAGACAGCGTCCCACCTCGGGCGGTCGCTTGAAGACCACCGGAGGGGCCCTCAACAAGAAGGGGACAGGCACCTCGAAGACTCGAAGCCAGTCCTCTTTCTGTGAGGGCCTGTTAACGATCTCGCCCGGCGTACGGCACGCCCGGCCCGGCCCAGGAATCCTCGCCGACGGCAGCCCGGCCGTCTTTTCGGAGTACACGATGGGGCTCATCCGACAGCTCGTGGAGACCTTGCTTCACCTCAGTCCCGACTCGATCAACGCCTTCGTGTCGGCGGTCGGGCCGTTGACGTCGTACACGGTCCTGTTCCTCATCGTCTTCGCCGAGACGGGGCTGGTCGTCACCCCGTTCCTCCCGGGCGACTCACTGCTCTTCGCCGTCGGGGCCGTCGCGGCGAGCCAGGGCTCGCCGATCAAGCTGGGCACGCTCTGCGTCCTCCTGGTCGTCGCGGCCATCCTCGGCGATGCCGTGAACTACGCCATCGGCTATCTGGTGGGGCCGCGGGTGTTCTCCAGTGAGAGATCCCGGTTGCTTAACAAGAAGCACCTGATGCGTGCCCACGAGTTCTACGAGAAGTACGGCGCCTTGACGATCATCCTCGCGCGGTTCATGCCCATCGTCCGGACGTTCGCCCCATTCGTCGCCGGGATCGGCCGAATGAGCTATCCGAAGTTCGCCGCGTACAACGTCGTCGGCGGAGTGGCCTGGGTGCTGATGTTCCTGCTCGCTGGGTGGAAGTTCGGCAGTCTCCCGAGCGTCCAGCGCAACTTCCATCTCGTCATCGCGGTGATCATCGTGATCTCGGTCCTGCCGCCCATCATCGAGGCGTTGCGGCACCGGCTGATGCGAGGCAAGCCGGCAAAGCCTCAATCAGAGGGGTCGCATTCCCTGATCGACGCCCAGCTCGATGTGGCGACGCGCGAGGAACTGGCGTAACAGGTCGGAGCGGAGCACGCAGGCCATCGAGACTGAGAGCTTGCAAAGGAATCGATTCTGAAGAACAGATAGAAGAGAGCGAATTAATGCAAGTGAAGATGACGTATGCTGTTCTGCTGGTTCGCTCTCGGCTCTCCGCTCCTTTTCGACGATTCTTTCACATCCGCTGAGATCCCGGCCGCCTGCCTCTCAATCCCCCCGGGTATCCATCGCCTTCTCGATATCATCGAGCGGCACGGCGTCGAGCCGCCCACCCAGGAGCGCCGAGAGCTGGAGGCCCACCAGGACCTCGCTCGTGCCCTTGCCGTCGGAGATCATGTGAAGGTACGGCTCGGCGCCGACGAGCACGGCTCGGGGCTTGCCGTGGACGGTCAACACATAGCGGACCGTGTTGTCCTCCAGGTCTCGAAGGATCGCGGGCAAATTCTGATGCAGCTCCCGGCTCCCGATAATCCGAACGGGAGTTTCCGGGGTTTTCGCGGCCATGGATCGTGCCTTCCTCCGGCGTTGAGGCCGTTGCATGCGCGAGGACCCAGCTTCAGGGTAATGAACGACGCGTGCCGCCGGTCATAACCGCGGACAATCGTTGCATCTGCGATCGTTCTCGCGCTTGATAGCGATCCTGAGCAACCAGACAGGAAAACGCATGAATGGACAAGGCGCGGACCCGAACCAGGCCCTCATGATGAGGGTTAGCTGAGCCTTCGCTCGTCCCGGGAACGGTGTTCGCCAAGCCGTCTGTTCCGAGATTCCGGTATCTGGACGTGCTTGCCGCCGCCTTTGACGGCTACGGTATTCTACAGACGCACGCCTTGATTGCAAGAGATACAAACCGACCGGATGCGCTCCAGCGCTCCCGGCCGATGGCCGTCCGCCTCGACGCCCTCGCATGGAGGCTTAGGCGAGCGGCGGAAGGAATCGTACCCGCGGATCCCCGCAGCCCGCCCTGGATGTCGTGCCTTTCGGTAGTATTGCACGGACCGATCGCCTTACGCCGGAGTCATTTCCACCGCCAGGGCGACGGCCTCGCCCCCACCGATGCACAGGCTGGCGACCCCGCGCCGACCGCCCGTGCGCCGCAGGGCGTGCAGGAGTGTGGCCAGGATCCGCGCCCCGCTGCAGCCGATTGGGTGCCCCAGCGCCACGGCGCCGCCATGAATGTTGATTTTGTCGTCCGGAATCGCCAGCTCGCGCGCGGCGACCATCGCGACGACCGCGAAGGCCTCGTTGATCTCAAACAGGTCGACCTCGGCGACGGTCCACCCGACCCGGTCGAGCAGCTTGCGAATCGCGTAGACGGGCGCCGTGGTGAACCAGACGGGGTCCTGGCTGTGCGTCGCCGCGCCCACGATCCGGGCCATCGGCTGGCGCCCGGATCGCTGCCATTCATCATCGGCGGCCAGGAGGAGTGTTGCCGCCCCGTCGCTGATGCTCGAGGCGTTGCCGGCCGTGATCGTCGCCGACGGATCCTCGGCCGGGCCAAAGGCTGGCCGCAGGGCACGCAGCTTCGCCTCGTCGAACTTCCCGGGTCCCTCATCGACGGATACGGTTGTCGTCTTTCCCCGGGACGCGACGGCGACCGGGACGATCTCGTCGGCGAAGGCGTTCGACTCGATCGCCGCGCGGGCCCGGGTGAAGCTCCGCACGGCGTAATCATCCTGCTCCTCGCGCCTGATGCCAAACGTCGATGCGCAGGTATCGCCGCAGGTCCCCATGTGTTTCTGGTTGTAAACGTCCCACAGGCCGTCGTGGATCATGGCGTCGATCAGCTCGCCGTGGCCCAGGCGGTAGCCCTCGCGGGCGCGGGTCAGGAGATACGGGGCACGGCTCATGCTCTCCATCCCGCCAGCCACGACGAGCGCGGTCTCGCCCAGCCGGATGGCCTGGTCGGCCAGCATGATGGCCTTGAGCCCCGATCCGCATACCTTGCTGACCGTCGTGGCGCCCACCCCGACCGGCAGCCCGGCGAACAGCGCCGCCTGGCGGGCGGGGTTCTGTCCCAGCCCCGCGCCGATCACGTTGCCCAGGATGACCTCGTCGATCCGCCCCGCCTGGACTCCGGTGCGGCGGAGCATCGCCTCGATGCACGCGGCGCCCAGGCGAGGGGCCGGCACGGTCGCGAGCGTGCCGTTCATGGCCCCCATCGGGGTCCGCACGGCATCGATGATCCAGGTCCGCGTTTCCACGCTTATTGCTCCGGA
>JAKAUH010000563.1 GCA_021818605.1 Planctomycetota bacterium | reverse complement strand
GCGAGCAGGGAGGGGTCTTTTAAGGAGAACATGGCAAAGGCGGACATCAGGGCGTCGCTGAGGGAGATTCGGATCTCGTCGGAGCGAGGGCGAGGATCAGGGAGGGAGTCGAAGCCGGAGCGAAGGATTGAAAAGAGGGAATCCGCGGAGAGATCCTTGTGAGCTTTGGCAAGGGCCGGTGCCATGGAGGCCACTCCGTCGCGTAAATGGCAAGATAGGGAAGACAGGGTAGCACTGCGCCAACAGGCTTTACGAAATGAGAATCCAAACGGAACAACCTGTCAAAGAGAAAACCCCAGGCCGGGAATTGCTGACCAGGCTCCCAGACGAACCTGTCGCTCATGGCGGGGAAGTTCCTTCGTCCAGGCCGGGATGGTTACCCGGCTGGAACCTCGGCATCCAACCCCGACCGTCGCGCCGTCCGACCTGGTCGAGATCCTCGATCGATTCCGCCCACTCGACAACGCGCTGGACATGGGCGGGGAACGGCGCTTCCACCGGATGCCAGTCGGACGGCTTGAAGCGAATCCAGTTACCGAGAGAGTAAGGCCCGTCCACCCGGTCGCTCTCGACACACCAGGTTGGCCAGTAGAGCTGATCGTCTTCCGGACCCACGATCGCGACAAGGTAGCAGCCGTCAGATTCGGTTGCCACCTGGATAGCCCGCGCCATGATGCATCCCTCCGATTCGACGGTCGCCGCCCGACCCCCGCCGAGACCCCCCGCGGTCGAATCGGGCGAGCCGCCGAGACGCCTTACCCCTGCCCTGCCGGACTCGCACGGCGACTCTCGACCGTCCAGATCGCACGATCGGCAAGAGCGGTCCGGGTCAGGCCGCGTCTGCCTCGTCAGAGCCGATCCCGCTTCGCTGGTCCGGCCGATCGTCAGTCCTGGCCCGATCGGACACCTTCCGCCGATCGACAACGACGATCCCTTCAAGAGCCCTCTGGAGAGTTTCGACCGCGAATGCGTTGCGGTCAAGGCCCGCCAAACTCGCCGCGGCGGACCAGCGCGCATGCAGTTGCGCGTCAACGGTGACCGACGTTCTCACGAGTCGGGTCGATTGCGGATCGACGGGTTTCCGCCGTCTTCGAGCGGACGCATTCACGCGACTTCCTCCGATGCGCACGGGCGCCGACGCGTCGGAGCCGACCGGCGCGTTTCTGGCTATGTCGGCCGGGCACGGACGCGCACTTGCGGTTTCTCGCCGATGAGCCGCGACGCGGCCCGACCGAGGGTTCGCCGCCCGGCGGCCCGCCGGCCCGGTCCGGCCCGCCGACCCGGCCGCCACCCGGCCGACGGCCCGAGCCGCCCGGAAGCCGCCGGATGCTCGCTCGGGGCTCGACGGCCCGGAAGCCGAGCGGCTTGTCGCCGATGCCTCAGAGCGACTCTGGCGACCCGGGGGAGCGGACCCCCTTCGCTAACTCAGAAGCCGCCACCTGACCGAAACGACCATCCGCGCCGGCCGCCTGGGTTGGACTCCCCGGGTGATGCTGCCGACCGCCGTCGGCGATCGCTACTGGCAAGCGTCCGGGATCGTCCTCCCCTGGTACGATAGCGACCGGCTCTGTCTGGTCAAGATCTGCCAGCCCGAGGGGCGCCGGCCGCGCTATGCCGAGGCCCACCGCGATGGCCCGAGGATTTATCACCCCGGCAAGGAAGATCCTCAAGTAGGTCAGGCTCTCAGCCTGACAATGAAGGCGTGTCAGGCTGAGAGCCTGACCTACTTTTCTGCCGGCGTAATATCCCGGCCCCGACGCGATCCGACCCGACGTGCCGCTGGTCATGTGCGAGGGAGAGTTTGACGCGCTCTTGCTCGGGCAAGAGCTGGCGGAGCTGGCCGCGGTCGTCACCCTCGGGTCGTCATCCGTCATCCGTCATCCGGCCCGAGCCCGAGATCCTCGGGATGAAGCCGCCCGCCCCGATTTGGTTCCTGGCGACCGACGCCGATGAAGCCGGCGACTCGGCCGCCTCGGGATGGCCAGCCCGGGCGCACCGGGTCTGGCCCCCGGCCCCGCACAAGGCAAGGACGGGACCGACGCCGCCCGGTCCGGGATCGACCTGCGCATTCAGGAGTTGAATCGGCGAGAGGGAACTCATTAGGATAACACCTGGAACAGTTCGCTCGGGATCGAGTGCGATTTCCTCTCCATGTCCGGAGCGTGCCTCATGCGGCTCTGTCGTCACTTGATCCTCGTGTCCCTGCTCTCGTGCGGGGCCTTCACCGTCGAGGCCGGGACGCCGCCGGTCGATCAGAAGTCCGGCGACCCGGGGGCCCGGGCGCTCGCGGCACGGATCGACGCTCGCCTGGCCGCCCGGTGGGCCGCGGCGAACATCCGTCCCGCGGCGAACGCCAGCGACGGAGAGTTCCTCCGCCGCGCCAGCCTCGACCTGGTCGGAAAGATCCCGACCGCAGGCGAGGCACGCGACTTCCTCGACGACCCGGCTCCCGAAAAGCGATCGGTGCTCGTCGATCGGCTGCTCGACAGCCCGGCCTATGCGGCGCGGACGGCGCTGCTCTGGCGTCAGCTCCTGCTCCCCGATACCGACGCCCAGCCTGGGGTTTCACCGGGCGGACTCGACGCCTGGTTGCGGAAGAAGGTCGACGAGGACGCGGGTTACGATCAGATCATCCGCGAGATCCTCGCCGCCAGGCTCGGCACCAGCACGAGCAATCTGGCGGCCGAGCGGGCGGTCGAGCCGTCGCCGGCGGCCTTTTATGCATCGCGGGGCGGGAAGCCGGAGGTGATCGCGGGAGACGTGGCGCGGGTGTTCCTCGGCGTCCGCGTGCAATGTGCCCAGTGCCACAATCACCCGTTCGCGAAGTGGAAGCGCGAGGAGTTCTGGGAATTCGCCGCCTTCTTCGCCGGAGTCCCCCAGCAGCCGGACGACGCCGCGGGCGTGCGCATGCCGCGCACCGATCCCCAGCGCCGGGAGCTCACCATCCCCGGCACGTCGAAGGTCGCCAAGGCCGTGCATCTCGATCACTCCGCGCCGGCGTGGCGCCCTCGGGCCGGGACGCGTGAGGTCCTGGCCGACTGGATCACCTCGCCCGACAACCCGTACTTCGCCCGGGCGGCCGTCAACCGCGTCTGGGCCCGCTTCTTCGGCAACGGCCTGATCGACCCGGTCGACGACCTCGAGGCCGAGGGCGACCCGGCGCTCGCCGCGCTCCTCGACGAGATCGCTCGTGATTTCCGCGCCCACGGCTACAACCTCAAGTACCTGATCCGGGCCCTGATGGCGACCCGGGCCTATAAACTCTCCAGCGCCGGGGCGTCGGACGCATTGGCCGCCAATCCGCTGTTCTCCCGCATGCCTGTGCGCGGGATGTCGCCCGACCAGTTCGTGGACAGCCTGGCGCAGGCGACGGGGTGCGACCTGGGCGAGCACCGGGCGCGGCTGATCGAGCTATTTACCGAGCGCGACGTGCCGCCGACCGAATCGCAGACGTCGATCCTCCAGGCGCTGACCCTGATGAACGGCACGTTTGTCAGTGGCGCCTCGCGGCCGAAGACCGGCGAGGTGATCGGCGCGATCGCGGAGGCGCCTTATCTCGATACCGCCGGCCGGGTCGACATGGTCTTCCTCACCACCCTTTCCCGCCCGCCCAGGCCGGACGAGCGGTTGCTGACGATCGACTACATCGACCGCCGCAAGAGCGAGGCCGACCGCGCGCAGGCCCTGT
>JAKAUH010000113.1 GCA_021818605.1 Planctomycetota bacterium | reverse complement strand
CGAAACGCTAGTCCAACAAGGCCCCAATCGGCAACCCGTCGCGGCGGTTTCTCGTGTCGACCGCTCACCGACCCATCCACGCCGGGATTCCCGGCTTCGGGGCTTCCGCGCCGGTTGACCTTGACATGCCGCCTGATTTATATCCATGATATCGCATTCACCGATGCGCCCGGATCAGGCCGCGGGATGACGGCGAGGGGCGACGGGGATTTTCAGGATGGGTCGAGCGATCTCCCTCCGCAACCCACTTCGACGGACGAGACTGCCCGCTCCGCGAGAGGCGCACACCATGAACGGGACGGTCCTGCTGGCGGATCACCTGTCCGCCGAGAGCGATGCGATCATCGCGGCCTGGCGAGAGGCTGTCGAGCAGTCGGGCGAGATTCCGGACGCAAGCCGGCTAACCTATCAGGAGTTTGCCGACCACATTCCTGGCCTGCTCGACCGCCTGGCGGACCGGCTGCGCGGCCGTCCGGCCGACACTGAGACCGACGGCAAGAATCACGGCCGGCTGCGATTTCGCCAGGGCTATGATATCTCCGAGGTCATCGGCGAGCTTGGGCACCTGCGCACGACGCTCAGCGATGCGACGTTCAACGTCGCGGCGCGGAACGGCCTGGACGCGTCGATGATCCGCGTCGCGTATTCCGTGGTCAACGATGTGCTCAACGAGGCGACGGCCGCGGCGGTCCGGCACTTCCGCCGGGCCAGTCGAGCCGACAAGCGGGCGGCGCTGGCGCGGGCCGAGCGGCAACGGGAGGCGATCCTCGATAGCGTTCGCGACTACGCGATCTTCGCGCTCGACGAGCATGGCCGCGTGGCGACCTGGAACCGCGGCGCCGAGCGGGTCTTCGGCTACGAGGAGAACGAGATCATCGGCCGGCATGTCGGCGCGCTGTACACACCCGAGGATCGCGACGCCGGCGTCCCGGAGCGAGAGATCGAGACCGCCGCGGCCACCGGCAGTGCTGGCGAGGAGCGCTGGCTCGTCCGCAAGGACGGCAGCCGCTTCTTCGTCAGCGGAGCGATGACGCCGATCCGGGACAATTCCGGGCATCTCAAGGGCTTCTCCAAGGTCGCCCGCGACATCACCGAACGGAAGCAGGCGGAGGAGTCGCTCAAGGAGGCCGATCGGCGGAAGGATGAGTTCCTCGCGATCCTCTCGCACGAGCTGCGCAACCCGATCGCGGCGATTCGCTCGGCCGTCGAGCTGGCCCGAACGCCGGGCGTGGGCGAACAGGTTTCCTGGTGCCACGAGGTCATCGACCGGCAGGTCGGCCAGCTCGCCCGGCTGACCGACGACCTGCTGGACATCTCGCGAATCGCCCAGGGGAAGATCGAGCTCCGCCGCGAGCCGGCCGAACTGGCCACGCTGGTCGCCCGGGCTGCCGAGGTCGCCCGGCCGCTCATCGACCGAAAGGGCCACCGGCTGGACGTCGACGTGCCCAACAGCCTGCCCAAGATCGAGGTCGACCCCGCACGGATCGAGCAGGTCCTCGTCAACCTGCTGAATAACGCCGCCAAGTACACCGAGAACGGCGGCCGGATCGACGTGACCGCCGAGGCGGACGACAACGAGGTGGTCGTCCGGGTGCGCGACACGGGCGTCGGCATCCCGCCCGAGATGCTGCCGCAGATCTTCGAGACGTACACCCAGGTCGATCACTCGCGGTCGCGGTCAGAGGGGGGGCTCGGCATCGGCCTGACGCTGGTCCGCAGACTGGTCGAGCTGCACGGCGGACACGTCTCCGCCGAGAGTGAGGTCGGCCGGGGTTCGGTGTTCATCGTATGCCTGCCGGCCGGGTGCAGGTCGAGCTGCCAGGGCGCGACGAGCGGGGGATCCTGAGTCAGCGCCTTGCGCCGATCGCGGGTGTTTGGCCGCCTCAGCCGTCGGCTCGAGCCGCCGCAGCGCGGCCTTCGCGACGTCGACGGCGATCGAGCCTGTCGCACCGTGGTCTCTCGCATCGCGCAGGTGCGCCAGCGACCCTTCGCGGTCGCCGGCCTGGAGCCGGAACAACCCCACGAATGCGTGGGCGTCGGCCTGCTGGCGCAGGCTCCCCGCGGCGCGAAAGAGACCGGGTTCGTCGATGTCGCCGCGAAGATAGTGCAGCACCGGGACCGGCCAGGCACCCCGGGGCGAATTCACGATCGCCTCGTCCAGCACCCGCCGCGCATCGGCCTCGCGCGGCGTGCCCTTCGCGCCCAGCGCGGCCAGGATGGCCATGTAGGGGCTGAAGCCGTCGTGCCAGCCCTTGAGCGCCAGGTAGGCACGGGCGTCGTTGTCGGCCCACTCGGTGCCCGAGCCCAGCCGAGCCCAGCCCCGCGCCACGTACAGGTCGGCCCGCTTCGGCTGGAGGGTGATCGCCTGGTCGTAATCCGCGAGAGCCCCCGACCAGTCGCCTTCCTGGCGGCGGAGGTCGCCGCGGTCGGGGTAGATCGCCAGGCCCATGCGCTTCGGGTCGAGCTTCAGCGCCATGTCGAAGTCGTGCATCGCCGCCTCGCGACGGCCGAGCTGCGCCTCGATCCGCCCGATCGCCGCATACGCTGGAGCCAGCTTCGGCGCCAGGTGAACCGACTCGGTGTAATCCTCGAGCGCCCGCTCGCGCATCCCCAGCCGGATGAACACCTCGGCCCGATTGAAGTGCGTCACCGCATTGTTCGGCTCAAGCGCGATCGCCTCGCTCAGATCCACGATCGCCCGGTCGTAATTCCCCAGCATGTAATGCGACAGCCCGCGATTCGAGAAGGCCCCGGCGTTCTTGTCGTCCAGGCGGATCGCCTCGTTGAGGTCCTGGATCGCTCGCTCGTAGTGATGCAGCGCGTTGCGCACGGCCCCTCGATTCTGGTAGGCCACCGACTTCTTCGGATCGAGGCGAATCGCCTCGTCGAGGTCGCGCAGGGCGCTGTCATACCGCCCCAGTCGGTAGTACACGCCGCCGCGGTCCTTGTAGGCGCCGGCGCTCTCGGGCATCAGCCGGACGACGGCGTTGTAGTCGGCGAGCGCGGCCTCGTTCTGGCCTCGGCGCGAGTGCGCCGCGCCCCGGTAGCTGTACGCCTTGACGAAGCTCGAATCGATCGCGACAGCCCGGTCGAAGTCAGCGATCGCCGCCTCGTCGCGGCCCATCAGGTAGTGGACGATCCCGCGTCCCGCATAAGCCCGCGACTGCGACGGATTAAGCTGGATCGCCCGGCCGTAGTCGGCGATCGCCATGTCGAAGCGCCTGAGGCTCGTCAAAATGTCGGCCCGGCCGGCAACGGCATTGGGATCTGTCGGATCGATCAGGGTTGCCTGGTCGTACGCCTCGAAGGCCGCCGCGTCCTGGCCCAGCCGGTGATAGGCCTGGCCGAGGCCCTCGTAAGCGCCCGCCTTGCCGCGGATCATCTGGGCTCGGTGACGAGCCAGGACGTTCCAGGGCTGGTTGCCCCAGAGACTCCAGAGCCAGACGGAGCGCTGGAAGCTCTCGAGCGCCTCGAGATCCCGACCCAGCATTAACAGTGCAGTCCCGCGATTGCCGAAGGCGTCGGGATAGAACGGCTCGGGATCGAGCAGCATGACGTCGGTCGTCGTCTTGTTGAAACCCCCGCTGAAGACCTCGGCAGTCCAGGCGGCGTAGGCATTGACCGCGTCGAAGTCCTCGAGCGCCTTCTGCGGCTGTTCGGTGCGGATGTAGCAGATGCCGCGCTTGAGC
>JAKAUH010000738.1 GCA_021818605.1 Planctomycetota bacterium | reverse complement strand
TGCGGTGGTTTTCCGGGCGCCGTTCCTGAATCACCTGATCCTGGAAGACTGGCTGCTTTCCCAGGACGTGGCCTGAGGGGCCACTCGCGTCGCGTAGAGAAGTGTGCCGAAGCGGGCCGGGCTAGCCCGTTCCCGCGCCGACGCCGACCGCGCATAATAACCGCGGGGCCGCCGGCGCCTTGATGGGGCGGCGGGGCGCATGAGGCCCCGACGCGTGATCGATCGCCGGGCCGGGCCGGGCGGGACGGGACTCATTCGGAGCCCCGCGCCGAGCGCGGCGTGTTGCCGACATCCTCTCACCGCGCGGACGCCGACGCTAACAGCGCGGCGGCCGCGACGAGGTCGCATGCCATGAACACGCAAGTCAGGGAGTCCGAGGCCGAGACCGATGTCCGGTCTCCCGGGGCCCAGACGTTCGTCGAGACCGCGCTGAAGCTCGGGGGCAAGAGCGAGGAAGAGGCACGCAAGACAGGTACACTCGACCGGGCCGATGACGAGGTCGAGGCGCTTTTTGCCGCGCGATACCAGACCGCCAACAGCCCCGTGCACCGCGCCGTGTGGGATCACCACTTCCCCGCCGAGCTGTTCGCGCCCGATTCGCCCACCGTCTCGGCCGAGTGCGAGCGCACGATGGCCGATTCGCTCGAGGTCGCCCGCCGCCATCGCGATGCCGGCACCCTGTTCGGTCCCGATGGCAAGATCACCGAGGCCGTGCTCGGCGAGCTGGGCACCGCGGGTTACTGGGGCCTGTTGATCGACCCGCAGTACGGCGGCGAGGGCGCGCCGTTCGCCGCCTTCACGCGGTTTCTTACTCGCATGGCCGCGATCGAGCCAACCCTCGCCGGGCTCGCCTCGGTCCACGGCTGCATCGGCGCGGTCGATCCGCTGCGCACCTTCGGCAGCCCCGAACAAAAGGCGAAGTACCTGCCCCAGCTCGCCAGCGGACAGAAACTCTCGGCCTTCGCGCTCACCGAGCCCGGCGCCGGCTCGGACCTGACGGCGCTGCGCACCACGGCCACCCTGGTCGGCGACCAGTACGTCGTCAACGGCGAGAAGCTCTTCATCACCAACGCCATGCCCGGGCGGACGATCGGCCTGGTCTGCCTGATCGATCGCAAGCCCGCCGTGCTGATCGTGGACCTGCCCGAGCACGAGGACGAGCACTTCCAGATTGTCCGTTATGGATTGCTCGCGCTGCGGCATCTGCACAACAACGGGATGAAGTTCCACGACTTCCGCGTGCCGCGCGAGAACCTCCTCTGCCCGGTGCAGGGCGACGGCCTGACGATCGCCTATCACGGTCTCAACCTCGGTCGCGTGTCGCTGTGTGCCACGGCCGCCGGTGCGATGCGGGTGATGCTGGCCAACATGATCCCCTGGGCGCGTTTCCGCCGGACCTACGGCGCGGCGATCGTCTCGCGCGAGCTGGTCCAGCGCCGGATCGCGCGGCTCGCGGCGCTCATGACTGGCTGCGATGCCCTCGTCGCCTGGTGCTCGTGGCTGCTCGATCAGGGCTTCCGCGGCGAGATGGAATGCATCATCGCCAAGATCTTCGGCAGCGAGGCGCAGAAGGAAGCCGCGATCGAGCTCCTGATGAAGACGCACGGCGGCCGTTCATTCCTCCGCGGCCATATCTTCGGCGAGAACGTGCACGAGTACCTGGCGCCTTGTATCTACGAGGGCGAGGGCGAGATGCTCGGCATGGCATTCTTCAAGTCGCTCATCAAGGAGCACGGCAAGGCATACTTCGAGCCGATCGGCAAGGCGATCGTGGCCTCGGGTCTGAAGAAGCCCAATCCGATGAACCCGGCCCACGCCTGGGCGCTCCGCTCGGCGCTGGTGCCCTACGCGAAGTGGCGCGTCGAGGAAACGCTCACCCCCAAGAGCCACGGCGAGTTCCCCGGTGTTCCGCCGCGGCTGGCCGAGCACGCCCGCTTTGCGGCGGTTGGACTTCAGCGCAGCCGGATGGAGATCAGCAGCACGATGGTCAAGCACCAGCTCAGGCTGCCGGACCGTCAGTGCCGCATGGCCGAGCTGTCGCAGCGAATCCAGGACATGGTCGTCATCCTGGCGACGAGCGTCTGGGCGGGCCGGCAGGCGAACCCGCTTGTCCAGGATGCCGCCGACCTGCTCTGCCAGGAGCTCCGGCGCAAGCTGTCGGGCAAGCGTCCGACCGACGCGTACTTCCGCGCTGCCGCGAAGCTGGGCGAGAAGATCGCCGAGGGCGGATTCGAGGCGATCGAGGGTCTCGAAACCCAGCCGATCCTGATGCCGTACTCGCAGTAACCCAGGCTGTCGAGCCTGGCCCCGTCCGGTCCCAATCCGGTCCGCCCCGACCTGTATCCGGCTGGAAAGCCTGACCTACGAACGAGGAATCGCCATGTCCGATGCATTCCGAGTGGAAGAGCTGGACGGCAAGATCGCCCTGGTCACGTTCGACCTCCCCGACAAGAAGGTCAACACGCTGGGTCAGGCCGTCCTGCGCGAGCTCGCCGGCCTGGTCGCCGGCCTGGCGCGCCGCACCGATCTCCGCGGCCTGCTGTTCCAGAGTGGCAAGCCGGGTCAGTTCATCGCCGGTGCCGACCTGAACGATCTTGCGATGCTGGCCTACATCAACGCCGAGCAGGCTGCCGGCGCCCTGGGCGCCGGACACCAGATCTTCAACGGGATCGGCGCGCTGCCGTTCCCCACCGTCGCCCTGATCGACGGCAACTGCATGGGCGGCGGCACCGAGCTGACCCTGGCGATGGACGACCGTATCGCCTCGTCGTCGCCGCAGACCCAGATCGCGCTGCCCGAGGTGAAGGTCGGGCTGATTCCTGGCTGGGGCGGCACGCAGCGGCTGCCCCGGCTCGTCGGCCTGAACCCGGCCATCGAGATCATCACCACCGGCGAGCCCGTCCCGGCGCAGAAGGCCGCCGCGATCGGGCTGGTCTTCGACGCCGTCCCGGTCGACCGGCTCGTCGAGGAGGGGAAGCGGCGGATCGAATACCTCCAGCAGTCCGGCGAGTGGAAGACCCGCCGCGAGGAGCTCCGCAAGCCGCTCGGGCTCGACCAGGACCAGATGATGTTCGCCTTCGCCGTCGCCGAGGGGCTGGTCAAGTCGAAGACGAAGGGGCAGTATCCCGCGCCACTGGCGGCGCTCCGGGCGATTCGCGAGGGCGTCAACCTGCCGCTCGAGGAGGGGCTCAGGGCCGAGCAGAAGGCTGTCGGCGAGATCGTCGGCTCGCCGATCCTGGGCAACCTGATCGCGATCTTTTTCATGAAGAACCGGCTGTCGCGCGACCCGGGCGTCGAGGACGCGTCGGTAAAGCCGCGGACAATCGGCTCGGTCGGTGTGCTCGGCTCGGGCCTGATGGGCGCCGGCATTGCCACGGCTCATGCCCGCTCGGGAATCCGCACGGCCATGGTCGACGTGGATGACGACCGCATCAAGGACGGCCTCCAGCGCGCCAGCGAGGTCGTCATGAGCCGGATCAGGATCGGCCGGGCCACGCCGCAGGACATGGCGAACATGCTGGCGATGCTCAACACCTCGACGAGCCACTCGATCTTCGCCGACGCCGATATCGTGGTCGAGGCGATCACCGAGAATGAGGGGGCCAAGAAGGAAGCGTATGCCCAGCTTGACCGCGTGATGAAGGACGATGCGATCCTGGCGAGCAACACGTCGACCATCTCGATCACCCG
>JAKAUH010000173.1 GCA_021818605.1 Planctomycetota bacterium | reverse complement strand
GGCACGCCGACCAAGGCCCTCGAGGTCCACGCCACCAGGTTCAGCGCGTCGGCCGCCGAGAAGCTGGCGAAGGCCGGCGGCAAGGCCGTCGTCGTGCCCTACAGGCCGCACGCCGTCCGCAGGGCGGCCCAGGCGGGTGCCGAGGCGACGACCGGCTGACAGAGATCCCGAAAGCGATGGCAGCCGCCGTCATCGGGGATGGAGCGGCCGACCGATCTCGTGACCGTGATCCGGCTGGAACCGGACCAGGTGGAAAACCCGGCCATGATGCTTGAGTCGCTGCTGGATCACCCCGTTTTCAGCCGCGCCTTCGGGCTTTTCGGCATGGTCGCGCTCTGGCCGCTGTTCGCCTGCGTCGGCCTGGCCATCCGCCTGACGGGTGGTCCGACGCAGCCTTTGCTCCGTCGCCACGCCGTTGACGATCATCCGCCGGACACGCCGTTCCTGTTCAACACGCGCTGCCGGATCGGCGGCTTCCTGACGCGCTGGTCTGCATGCCCGGCCGCTCATCCTGAACCTGTTCGAGGTCCGGATCACGGCGCTTGAACTGGTCCGGACGGATGAGAGCGAAAGATGAATCAGAGGCTGACAGCCATCATCGAGCGCGAAGAGGACGGTTACGTCGCCCTCTGCCCGGAATACGACGTGGTCAGTCAGGGGGCTTCGATCGAGGAGGCCCGACAAAATCTCCGCGAGGCTCTGGAGTTGTTCTTCGAGTGCGCGTCCGCCGGGGAATTGAGCGGCGCCATCAGGGCGAGGTCTACGTCACTCAGGTCGAGATTGCCGTTGGGTAGACTCGCGACTCTTTCTGGTCCGAAGGTTTGCGCGATCCTCGAACGCCACGGATTTGGCGAGGTTCGTCGCCGTGGCAGTCATATAGTGATGCAGAGGCAGGACGGGCCCACAACGATCACCGCTCCCGTCCCCGACCACAAGGAATTGCGTATCGGGACCTTGCGTGCGATCATCCGATAGTCCGGCGTCCCTCGCGCGGAGTTCGAGACGGCCGGATAAGCCGATGGTTCGATCGCCAGGCCCGTCAGGTGCCGGCAAACAGGAGACGATCGCGTGGACAAGCTGATCACCATCTTCAAGGTCCCCGAGTTGCGGCGGAAGATCCTCTTCACCGCACTCTTGCTGGCCATCTACCGGATCGGCTTCTATGTTCCGCTGCCGATCGTCAACCAGGCGCAGCTCAAGACCTGGGAGGACAACCAGAAGGGCGTCGGCGGCTCGGTCTTTGGCACCGTGGCCATGTTCGGCGGGACCTCGATCGGCATGAGCACGATCTTCGGCCTGGGGATCATGCCGTACATCTCGGCGTCGATCATCTTCCAGCTCCTGGGGAGCGTCGTGCCGTCGCTCGAGGCCATGATGAAGGAAGGCGAGAGCGGGCGGAAGCGAATCAACGAATACACGCGGTATGCCACCGTCGGCTTATGTGCCATCCAGAGCGGATTCTGGGTGAACTACATGATGGGCCCGATGGGGGTGGTCTTACCCGGCTATCGGGGCTTCTGGCCGGGACTGGTCTGCGTCTGCATCATGACGGCCGGGACCATCTTTTTGATGTGGATCGGCGAGCAGATCGACGAGTTCGGGATCGGCAACGGGATCAGCCTCCTCATCATGGCGGGCATCCTGGCCCGGCTGCCCGTCGCCCTGAAGAAACTGTGGGACGACTCGAGCTCGAGCGTGACGCCCGAGATGGGCAAGCTGGGGATCCTGCACATCCTGACATTGTTCGGATTATTCATAGTGGTCGTGGTCGGGGTAATCGCGATCACCGAGAGTCAGCGGCGGATTCCCACGCAGTCGGCCAAGCATGTCCGAGGCCGTCGGGTCTTCGGCGGGACGCGGCAGTACCTGCCGCTGAAGGTGAATCAGGCGGGCGTCATGCCGATCATCTTCGCGTCGAGCCTGCTCATCTTCCCGCAGTTCGTGTTCAACCAACTTGACCGGGCCACGTCCACCCTGCGAAGCGACAGGTGGTCGTTCGGCTCGGTCTTCGCGGGGATCATCGGCGAGCTGTCGAGCGCCTTCCAGCGGCAGAGCTACATCTACACGATCTGCTACATCATCCTGATTTACTTCTTCTGCTACTTCTGGACGGCCATTACGTTCAACCCCAAGGACATGGCCGAGAACCTCAAGGACTACGGCAGCTTCATCCCGGGTTATCGGCCCGGCCGGCGGACGGCCGACTACCTGGAGAACGTGATGCTGCGGATCACCTACGTCGGCGCGGCCTTCCTGTCCCTGGTCGCGGTGATCCCATCGATGGTCCAGTCGGCGCTTCAGGTGGACTGGACGGTGGCGTCGTTCCTGGGGGGCACGGGGCTGCTGATCGTCATCAGCGTCTGCCTCGACCTGGTGCAGAAGATCGACAGCCACCTCGTGATGAGGAACTACACGGGGCTGGTGAACCGGCGCTAGGCGGGAGCGGATCGATTGGGCGAGCCACGCCGCGCTTTGCAAAGACGCCGGGCGGCGGGTATCCTGGAAGAGGAGGGTCGGATCGGGGCGAGACCCGGTCGGAATTCCCATCTCGCCCAGGCCGGGGCATCGAATGAATTACGCCGGGCGCGGGGCCAGGCAAAGTGGCGAGTGAAGGTCGGACCGCATCACCAGGAGCGCAGCGACGTGTCGTCACATCGAGGCATGGCATCCCGGCCCGGTTTCCCGCTCCTTTCCAGCCTGGCGCGGCGCCCGAAGGTCACGGGCCCTCGCTTTCAGTCGTCGCCTCCCGACATCAAGCTCAAGAGCCCACGAGAGATCGGTCTGATGCGCGAGGCGGGCCGGTTGGTGGCGCGGGCGCTCGACGAGGTGCGGCGGATGGCCGAGCCGGGCGTGACCACCGCCGACATGGACGCCGCCATCGCGGCCGTGTTCCGCGAGCACGACGCGACGCCGCTGTTTCTGGGCTACCCCAGCTCGGTCAAGGGGAAGCCGCCGTTTCCCGCGGTCATCTGCGCCAGCGTCAACGAGCACGTGGTGCACGGAATTCCCAACCGCCGTCCGCTCCGCGAGGGCGACATCGTCTCGGTGGACACCGGCTGCAAGCTCAACGGCTGGTGCGGCGATTCGGCGGTGACGCTGGCGATCGGCCAGGTGGCACCGGACGTTCAGAAGCTGCTGGACGTGACCCAGGAGACCCTCAACCTGGCGATCCGCGCCATGAGCCGGTGCCGGTACTGGTCCGAGGTCGCCAGCCTGATGGAGCGGTTCGTCAAGAGCCAGGGGCTGTACGTGGTCGAGCAGTTCGTCGGCCACGGCATCGGTCAGTCGATGCACGAGGATCCGCAGGTACCCAACTTCATCAGTTCGGTCCTGCGGAAGCACGACATCCGCCTCGAGCCGGGCCTCGTGCTGGCGATCGAGCCCATGGTGGCCCTGGGCACCAAGGACGTCCGGACGCTCGGCGACGGCTGGACCGTCGAGACCAGGGACCGACGGCCGAGTGCTCACTTCGAGCACACCGTGGCCATGACGCCCGAGGGGCCTCGCGTGCTGACCCTGCTGGAGGATTGACGGTTCGAGCAACGGCCGGCGCTCCGCGGCGGTGCCGGCTGGTGACGTCGCGTTTCGGTGGACCAGGGACTCGCGAGAATTCCGCGGCGTCCGGCGGTCGCCTCTTGCATCGTGGCGGCCTTCCGAGTAACTTGGCTCAATTCTGCTTTGTGCCGGGCACAGGAC
>JAKAUH010000924.1 GCA_021818605.1 Planctomycetota bacterium | reverse complement strand
TGTGGTGGACTTCGGTCAGATATTCAGTCTGCCCCCAACGTATCTCCGTCATCGCGCGGAGCAACTGGGCGATCGGTGGCGGTTGGCATCACACTACCTCGAGCAAATCTCGCGGGCATTCGCCCGGCCTCGGTCCCACAGGACCTGCATGATCCGGAATTGCATCCGGCCCAGTTGCGCCTCGCTCATCGCTTTGGCCTCCTCGCCCAAAGTGGGTCGTCTACTCAAGTAAATCTATCCTAGTAGACGATCGCGGTCAAGGGCTCGATTTCGAAAGACGTGGGCAAGGATGCGAAGCTGGCTGCCGACCGTGCCGATCCGCCCGGTCCGGTCCGTTCCGCCGGCCCGCCGGAGTCAGGCTGAGAGCCTGACCTACTCCGGTCGGTCCTTTTGTAGGTCAGGCTCTCAGCCTGACTCCGCACCGCCCGGTCCGGTCCGGTGTCGGAGGCGGCTCCGCCCGCCGATCCCGATGGATTCGTCCGGGCCCGGTCGGTCGGGTCGGGGGGCAGAGCCCCCTCCTACAAAATCGATCTTCATGAATTGAAAACAACATCGCATATCTTTGGCGCTTGCGGAATGATTTGAGGGGCATCCTATGGCCGTTCCAGGGCCGCGGCGATGGCCTGCTCGAGCGCCTGGTCCTGGACGAAGGCGGATCGCAGCCTGCCGTCGGGGCCGATGACGAAGGATGAGAGCGTTTTTCGCGCCGCGTAGTGGAGCACGATGGGGTCGAACTCGCGGTCGATCAGCACGGCCTGCGGCCAGGAGATGCCGTGGGATTTGACGAAGGTCTTCGCGGCTTCGGGATTGCGCGTCAGGACGAAGCCGACCATCGCGAACCGATCGTCGCGGGCGAATTTGTCGTGGATCGCCTTCAATCGAGCGACGCGGTCGGCGGCGAGGTCGGGCGTCCAGAAATGGAGCAGCACTGTCTTGCCGCGCAGGGCGTCGAGGCGGATGTCCTTGCCGTCGAGCGTTTTTGTCGAGAAGGCGGGCGCGGGCTGGTCGATCGGGGGTTGGCCCGGGCGCCGTTTGAGGGTCAGCGTGAGCCCGGCGGTGGCGCCCTCGGGCAGCTTGATCCGCCGCAAACCTTGCGTGCTGTAGTGTCCGCCTCCGAGGGCGTAGATCTCGTATTCGGTGTCGGGGATCAGACCGTCGGCATGGTACTGGCCGCCGGTGTCGCGGACGAAGGTGAGTTCGAGGTCGCGGCCGGCTCGCTGCACGATCGCCCGGACATTGGTGCTATCGGGGACCGGCCCGTCCTCGCGCTCGAGACGGACGATCGCCCGCGCGGCCCGGTAGCCGACAAATGTGATCACCTGATCCTCATCGAGTGCCCTGAGATTCACGAGGCCGACGTCCTGTAACGGCCCCTTTGGATTCAGGCGTACCTTCATCGCCGTCTCGGCGGATCGTTGCGGCGTGAGCATCGCGTTCGCCAGATCGACGGGCGCAGCGAAGACAATCCGGCCGGCTGGGTCGGGGTAGTCGATCTCGACCCATCTGATGGGGACAACCAGCTCCGCGAGCTCGGGGGCATTGATCTCCGCGGCCAGCCCGGGCCGCAGGGCCCGCGGGGCCGCAAGATTCGCTGGCTGCCTGTCGTTTTGCACGATTCCCCACAAGGCGACCGGTCCGCCGGCCGCGGGACGCCCCGCGGAGTCGACGAAGCGTACCTCGACGTTCACCGAGCGCATCTCGCGCAGGACCACCGGCGCGGGCGTCTCGCCCTCCTTCAGATAAACCTGCACCGGCCGAAACGCCGGGACGGGCCCGCGCACGGGCGGCTCCGCGAAGGAGATCCCGTTCTGGTGCCATTGCCCAGGTCCGTGGATCAGGTAGTTCGCGGGCCGCAGCGGGCCGAGCGTGAACGTCCCGTCGGATTCGCTCGTCGCATGGTGCTTCTCGTACCTTTTCGTCGACTGAGCCTCGACCCTCACACCCCCGATCGGCCGGCCATCGACGTCGACGACCCGACCGGCCAGGCGAATCCCGGGCTTGAGCACGATCCGCCCGAGGTTCGTGGGTGCAAATACGTTTGGGTGGTCCGAGGGGCTTTCGGTCCCCCAGAAATGGCGATAAGGCGCATAGGGGAACCGGGCGCTCGGCCTGGGCATCGGGCCGAGATGGATCGCCAGCGTCTGCCGCCTGGGCATCCGGATCCTGACGCGCCCCTCGGCATCGGTCGCGCCCGACTCATCATTATGGAAGCCGTCCCGGGGCCGCCCGGCCTGGTCCCAGGTCTCGAAGACATAGGGCAAACCCGCCGCGGGCCTGCCCGTCGGCGTGACGACGAGGGCCGAATACTCGACCCCGCGCTCCAGGCCAATCGATGTGAAGAACGGCTGAATTCTCAGCCCCTGCCAACGGATCAGGTCGGCCAGGGGGAACGATCGCGACACACGCGGGACGAACTCCGGATGCCGCACCTTCACGCGGATCTCCAGCCGCTTTCCGGCCGTCTGCTCGGGCGGGAAGACGATCCGGAACCGCCCGTCGGCATCGGTGCGGATCGTGGTCTCGCCGGCCCACGGCGGCCGGGCATCGGGATCAGGACCGGGGATCGAGCGATCAACGATCACCGAGGCCCCCGCGATCGGACGAGCGTTCTCGACCCCGACCACGCGGCCGGACAGCTCGGCCGGTTTCGCCGGCTCGTCGCCCTGCGCCGGGCGGCCAGCGATCAGGGCGAGTCCGATCAGCAACACCGGGATGATCCGCACGGTGAAGCTGCTCCAACGGGCCGTCGCATTCCTCCATCGATTCGACAAGTATCCTACAGCCGTTGCAGGACCGCAAGAGCTGGGATCGCCCGTCAACAGGCTCCGGAAAAGTTTTCCGGCTGGACGGTTGATCGCCGGGGCCCTCGGGTATAAAGTGAGGATGTCGGTCGAGGGAACGAACACACACATTCGGCCGACTTTCGTGTCGTGCTACCGTGGCGCGACGGACTGAAGCCCGCTCCTGCTCGAGGCTGGTCTCCCGCGGGACCGGGGGGGTCTTCACGAAAGGAGGTGATCGCGTGTGTAGTGAGAACCAGGGGCGGCTCGCCTAACGGCAGCCGACGGGTTGCCCGTCGGGCAGCCGCACTTTTTGACCATAGCTTTACGGTCAAGGACTGGCCGGGCCCGGGCCAACTGGGTCCGGCCGGTTCCCTCGCCGTGGAGATTTGATTTTTGCCTTGGCCTGATTGCTTTCGGGAGTTCGACTCGGTGACCTTTCGGTGCGCGGGCGAGTACGGACGGTATTCCTACCGTGGCTGGTGGTGGTCCTGGGCGTTTACCAGGGTCACAACAGGTCGCCGGGCCGAGGACGGAGCGTCCACATAGCTCCCGACTCAACTCTTCCAAGCCTACACCCAAGCCCCGGGACCTGTCGCAAGGTCCCGGGGCTTTTTTTGTTTTCTCAGCCGGGTCGGCGCTGGCCAGGCGACCCGGCGGTTCGTGATTCCGTGGTTCGGGGCGGGCGGGGACTCGAGTTCTTGCATCGCCGGTAGGAAAGTCCGTCAGGTTGGAAAGCCTGACGAGGCTTGACCGTCAGGCGGGAAAGCCTGACCTACCGCAATACCGTCAGGCGGGAAAGCCTGACCTACTCGAAGGCTTTCGTGGCGGAGTGATATTCGGAGGGCGTTTTGACGTGATCGTGGTCATGAAATCCGACGCAACAGCTGCGCAGATCGAGCACATTGCGGCTCATA
>JAKAUH010000362.1 GCA_021818605.1 Planctomycetota bacterium | reverse complement strand
ACGTACCCAGCTATCGGGCGGAGCAGGCCAAGAAGGCGGCTCAGAAGCCGCCGGGTCCCGCAGCCCCAAGCAAGGAGGTGTGACTAGGAGCAATCGCGAACGCGACCGAGGGCGAGATCGGCTGTAGATGACCGCGATCCAAGCGGCTTGTACACTACCCGCGGACCAGGGAATTCTAATTGACGCCAGCGGGGAATTCTAATCGTCGCCAATCACAAAGTGAGCGTCTCATGAAGTTCTCCCTCGCGTTCGATCATGGCAGGCTGACGGGTTGTTGCTCAGTTGGCTCGCGTCAGGCATCGAACGAAGATCGCCCGGCGGGTTGCTCAACGTCAACGGCCATCCGGCGGCCCGGCGTCGTTGCTCGCGGCCATGAAATAGGAGCGGTCGCGCGCTTCCCAGTCGGAGTAGCCGAGCAGGTCGTACAGCTCGGCGCGGGTCTGCATGCGGTCGACCAGGGCGCGCTGGGTGCCGTGCTCGATCAGGGCCTTCAGCGTCTCCTCGGCGGCGCGCATGGCGGCGCGGAAGGCGGTCAGCGGGTAGATCGCGGCTCGATAGCCCATTCCGGCCAGCTCATCGAACGGGATCAAGGGGCTGCGGCCGAACTCGGTCATGTTGGCCAGCAGCGGCGCGGGGACCTCGCGGGCGAACCGGGCGAACTCGTCGGCCGATTCCATCGCCTCGGGGAAGATCATGTCGGCGCCGGCGGCGAGATAGGCGTGGGCACGTCGGACGGCCGCGTCGAAGCCCTCGACCGAGCGGGCGTCGGTGCGGGCGACGATGACGAGGTCTGCATCTCGCCGCGCCGCGACGGCCGCGCGCACCTTTGCGGCCATCGAGGCCGTATCCACCAGCCCCTTGCCCGTGAGATGGCCGCATCTTTTGGGTAGGACCTGGTCCTCCAGGTGCAGCCCGGCGACGCCGGCCTCCTCGTAGAGGCGCACCGTGCGCTCGACGTGAACCGCCTCGCCGAAGCCCGTATCGGCGTCGCAGAGCACCGGCAGCGACGTCGACCGGGCGAGTACCGCAGCCTGCTGGGCGAACTCCGTCTGCGTGAGCAGACCGATATCCGGCAGCCCCGCCCACCCCGCCGACAGCGCTCCGCCCGACAGATACACGGCCGCGAAGCCCAGTCGCTCCGCCAGCCGCGCGGTCAGCGCGTTGAACGCACCCGGGATCATGATCGGCCCGGCCTGCCAGGCCGCCCGCAACCGGGCGCCAGGGGTTGTCATGGCTGGTGTCTCCCCGGTGGGTATTCACCGAGTCATTCTGACTGGACGACGGAGAGCAGACAACAGACGACAAAGAGCAGATCACGCAGAGCAGACGACGGACAATCCTGGACCCATCGCGTACAATGTCAAGCGAGAATGACGGCGCCTTCGACGAGCCGGGCGCTACCAGGAGGCAAGCATGCACGAGGACGTCTCGAAGGTTGAGGAAGCGATCCAGGCCCTGAAAGAGGGGCGGATCATCATCGTCGTCGACGACGAGAATCGGGAAAATGAGGGGGATTTCGTCGCGGCGGCGGACCGGGTGACGCCGGAGACCGTCGAGTTCATGATCACGCACGGGCGAGGGCTGCTGTGCATGCCGATTCTGCCCGAGGTAGCGGCGCGGCTGCAATTGTCTCCGATGGTGGATCACAACACGGCGCCCCATCAGACGCCGTACACGGTGCCGGTCGATCACCGTTCGTGCCGGACGGGCATCAGTGCCGAGGAGCGGGCGCGGACGGTCCGGGCGATCATGGACCCATCATCGCGGCCCGGGGATTTCGTGCGGCCGGGGCATTTGTTCCCCCTGGTGGCCAAGGACGGCGGCGTACTCCGCCGCGCCGGGCACACCGAGGCGACCGTGGATCTCGCCCGGCTGGCCGGTTTGACGCCCGCCGGGGTCCTTTGCGAGATCACCCACGGCACCAGGATGGCCGATCGCGCGAAGCTCCAGGAGATCGGCCGCGAGCACGGTCTGCCGATCGTCTCGATCGAGGCCCTGATCCGATACCGTCGACTGCGCGAGAAACTCGTGGTTCGCGCCGCCGAGGCCGACCTGCCCACCCGGTACGGCCGCGGCCGGATCATCGGCTATCGCGTGCAATACGAGCCGGGCAACGAGCCAGTGGCGCTCGTCATGGGCGACCTGAAGTCAGTCGATGCGCCGCTCGTGCGGCTGCATTCATCCTGCTTCACGGGCGATCTGCTCGACTCGCTACGGTGCGACTGCGGCGACCAGCTCCACATGGCGCTGTCGATGATCGGCGACGAGGGCGTCGGGGCGTTGATCTACCTGCCGCAGGAGGGCCGCGGCATCGGCCTGATTGAGAAGATCCGCGCGTACAACCTCCAGGACAGGGGGCTGGATACCGTCGAGGCCAACACGGCGCTTGGCTACCGGGCCGACCCGCGCGATTACGGGATCGGCCTCCAGATTCTCAAGGACCTGGGGCTGTCGCGCGTCCGGCTGTTGACGAATAACCCCAAGAAGACAAACGCGTTTGTTTATTACGGGTACGAGCTTCAGGTGGTCGGCCAGGTGCCGATCATCGCGCCTGAGGTTGAGGAACGGCGGCGGTACCTCGACGCCAAGCGCGACAAGATGGGCCATCTGCTGCCGGTCCTCGGGCCGGCGACCATCGGCGACAGCTCGACATAGCCAATTCCGGCTCGACACGGCAGCGAGTGCCCGGCCTCCGCGACCGGAGATCCCACTCACAGGCGGACCGGAGCGTTTTCCCTCCGGAACGCATGCCCGGCGCCATTCGCACACGCAAATGGAATCCTGTGGGTTTGTCCTCTGCACGCTCAAGAGTGACACATCTTCGTACGTCTGGAGCTCGATGGTCATTGCGTGTCGCTTGTCCTGATGGCAGAGCCTGTGTGATCTGGGCGAGCAGTTCAACATTGTGAACGGCTGCCGGGTAGGAGGCGTTCCGAATCACCCTGAACCTGGCGCCGTCGAGCGTGGGCATCGCCGCTGCGGCGCCCCGCCTCCATGGTGAGCACCTGCTGATCACGTCGGGAGCGATGGTTCTCGACTCGAAACTCAATCAGCGCAGGAGATCCCTCTTCACCCTCATGATCATCGGCTTGGGGGCGAATTCGGCAAGGAACCTGCGCAAAACGGGAAAAGCCCCGATGAAACCTCTCGTGGAATGGAGATCCTGGGAGTTTCGCCAATGTGAGCCGCGGGGAAGTGGGTTTCGCGGCATCCATCGTGGGCAGGCGCAGACGGGCGCCTGCCAGCAACGAAACCCCCTTGGATTCAGGCGGTCGCGCTGAGTGCGGCAGGCGCGGTGGCGATCGTTTCTCCATCAACCGGTCCAGCCCCCTCGCGGGTCGAGGGCGATCGAATGGGTCGGTGCTACCTCGGACCGATGATCGTCGAGGGCCACGTGCTACCTCCGCGCGGCTTTTGGCGCGCCGAGGTCGCGCCATTCTTCGTCCTCCTGCGGGCCGCTCTCGCGGACCCAGCAGTGGCCGGTCGCGGTGTCGGTCAGGATCAGCAGCGGGTATGACTGGTTGTTGCTGACGATCGTCGTCTGATACCGCGAGATCACCGGCGCGGGCGCGCTGGGCAGCGGGTCGAGCGAGGGTGACTGTCCGGCGATCGGCCGGTTGAGCGCGATGGCGAGGACATAACCTGAGAGCACCGAGAAGCCGACGACGAGTATCTGGACGTTTCGCATGGCATCCCCCAGCCGACG
>JAKAUH010000179.1 GCA_021818605.1 Planctomycetota bacterium | reverse complement strand
GCGATCGGCCGGTCGGGCGGCAGGAGATCGCCGGCAAACGTCGGGAGGGCAAGGACGACGAAGATCCCGGCGAACGCGATCGCCTGGTGAAGAATCCGCATCGTGGGCTCCTCGGTGCTCATGAGGCTGGGGGCGGGCTGGTCCACTCGCGGTGGGAGGGAGAGACACCCGGCGAGCCGCCGATCGATCTCCAACTGATCCTCATTATCGGCTCGATAGCGAACAATTGTTAAACTACGCGATCCCGGTCAGTCACGCCAGACTTTTTTCGAGGGATTCCCCGGGCGAGACGGGCCTGTCCCATCGGGCAAGTCGTCGTCGCCATTCAATCTCGGGACATCTGTGGCGAATAGATCCTCGCGCATCGTCGATGGCGACGGTCATCCAGGGGAGCGAGTCAAAGGCGGACAAACGGAGCTCGCTGCAATGAATCGGTTTACGGCGATGGTGGTGTTCGGCATTCTGATCGCCGCGCAGGGATGGGCGAGCGGCGACGACGGGAGCAAGGCGAAGGCCCAGGGGATCGCCGGCGACTGGGAAGCGACCCTGCACGCGACGCCCCAGATCAGCCTGCGGATCACGCTGAAGATCGATCGGGCGAAGGATGGTGCGCTGTCCGGAATCTGGGGCAGTCCCGAGGAGGGACTGGAGGGGCTGCCGCTGGCCGCGATCACCTTCCGCGCCGGAGCCCTCGAGTTCGCGACGAAGCACGGGGCGAACTTCAAGGGACGCCTGAACGACGCTGGCACCGATCTCGACGGCGAATGGGTACAGCGCGGCCGGAAATACCCCCTGAAATTCAGGCGGTTCGACCCCGCGAAGGTACCCGCCCGGCCGCCGATCCCGAAGGAGCTCGAGGGCGTCTGGGAAGGCACGCTGAAAATCCAGAAAATCATCTCGCTCCGGCTGGTGCTCAAGGTCGAGAAGGGAAAGGACGGCCGGCTCATGGCGTCGCTGGCCAGTCCAGACCAGGGAGCGGCGAGAATCCCGCTCACCGCGATCGGCCTGAAGGACGGTGAGCTGACCTTCGAGAGCAAGGTTGTCGGGGCGAAGTATGCCGGCAAGCGAAACAAGGATGGGACTGGCTTCGACGGGGAGTTTCAGCAGGGCGGCCTGAAGATTCCGCTGGTGCTGAAGAAGACGGATAAGGTGGTCGAGCTGTCGCGGCCGCAGACGCCTCGGCCCCCGTTCCCCTACCGTTCGGAATCGGTGGTCTATGACAACATACCCGGCGGCGTGAAGCTGGCGGGGACGCTCACGATGCCGAACGGCTCCGGGCCATTCCCGGCCGTTCTGCTGATCACCGGCTCTGGTGCGCAGGACCGCGACGAGACGATCTTCAGCCACAAGCCGTTCCTCGTGATCGCTGACCACCTGACCCGCCGCGGCATCGCGGTCCTGCGGGTTGATGACCGCGGAGTCGGCGGGTCGACCGAAAAGGGGCCCGGCGAGACGCTCGACGACCATGTCGGCGACGTGCTGGCGGGAGTCGCGTTTCTCAAGGGTCGTCGCGAGATCGACGCGGCGAGGATTGGACTGGCCGGACACAGCGAGGGAGGGATCATCGCTCCGCTGGCAGCCGTCCGTTCGTCGGACGTCGCGTTCATTGTCCTCATGGCGGGAACCGGGCTGCCCGGGGTCGATATCCTCAAGGCGCAGGCCCGGCTCATTTCCAGGGCAGCGGGAGCAAGCGACGCCGAGCTCGAGCGCTCGGCGAAGATCCAGCAGCGTCTGCTGGACATCCTGATTGAAGAGAAGGATGTCGAGAAGGCCAGGGCCCGGATCGCGAAGGCCGCGAAGGAGATCATGGCCGGGATGACCGAGGCCGAGAAGAAGGACCTGCGTGAGTCCGGCGGCGACCTGGCGGCGCTCGCCGAGCCGTTCAACAGCGCCTGGTTCCGGTCGTTTGTCACCTACGATCCCAGGCCCACCCTGAAACGGGTGCGCTGTCCCGTGCTGGCGATCAACGGCGCGAAGGACCTGCAGGTCCCGGCGAAGGAGAACCTCGACGAGATTCGGAAGGCCCTCGAGACCGGGGGCAACCGTCAGGTCAGGATCATCGAGTTCCCGGCAGTCAACCATCTATTCCAGCCGTGCAGGACGGGCTCGCCGGGCGAGTATGCGACGATCGAGACCACGATCGCGCCCGAGGTCCTCAAGGCGCTGGCCGACTGGATCGGCGAGACGACGACAAAACGGCCCCAATGATGGGACGTGGTCCTCGACCGGCACGGGTCGGCTACGTTCTTTCTCGCGTACGAATCCGGAGCGAGATCGCCATCAGGGCCAGCCACCACGAGACGCCGTAGATCAGGTTGTCGAAATGCTTGAAATAGAGCATGAGCAGGCCGGTGAAGTACATCTGCACGGCGAGCACGAACAGCCGGAGCGAGAAGAGCCAGGCCATCGAGGCGAGCATGAACGTGCTAAGCGTTGCCCAGACCGGGCGATACCAGCGAGTGTCCCAACCGGTCAGTTCGTTGAGCGACAGCACGTTGAACGAGAGGATCAGGAACGTGATCCAGAGCCGTGCCGCGACGCCGATGGCGGCGGAGGATCGGATCCACCCCGGGCCGGCGATCGCGCGCAGCGCGACCAGCACCGCGAAGAACTCGGCGACCCAGACGTAGAAATGCCTGGGGTCGCGCTGGACGTCGGGCTGGTAGATCGCCTGGCAGAACAGGAAGCACCCCAGGTGAATCCAGGCCACCGCGGCGATGGCTCGGGACCATTTGCCGGCGCCCTGCTCGAATGTCCCGTCGAGGTCGGCGCGCAGGCCAGCCCGCCAGTCCGCAATCGAAGTGTCCACCCGCAGCCCTCGAGCAGCCCGCTCCTCGTCCAGTAGCGACTCCGACATGTTGCCCTTGCCCCGATCGCTTTCCTGCCCGCCGTTCGGGAGACGGGTTGTGACCCAGGTTCTCGACACGCAAGCTTACCATGCGGAGGGAACTCTCGGCCGATGGGGCGGGACCCCATGGTATCGGCTGCGCAGGCGGAACCGGTTGCAACGGTGTTGCGGGATCGTATGAGAGCAACACTCGGGGCGTTGGGAGCGGAAGGCGACGGTCCAGAAACGAAAGCGGCCCACCAGGAGTGCCGGTGGGCCGCGAGATCGATGCGGGTTCAGGCGTCACGAGCCGAGGAACGACGAGCCCCTGGCACTCCAACCCCGCCGGACCGTCTGTCGATCCTGGGTGACCACGCCTCGAGACGCGCCGTAGGTCGAACCGTTCCACCCCGCCTGCTGTGCGACTGCGGACGTTGACGAGCGCCAGCCGCCGTAATACCTCGCCGGCCCTGACGGGGTGTCCGTCGTGGTCTGCGACCCGGCCGAGGCCGGGACGGTGGTTCCCAGCACTGCCGCGGGCTGCACGCTGGTCGTTGCGGTCGTGACGGCGGTCGTGATGGCCGCCGGCTTGAACGAAACGTCGGCCCAGAAGTTCATTCCCGAGCCGTCGACGTTGGGGAAGCTGCCCGCGTAGTTATAGACGCCGTCGCCGCCGGGCGTGCTCTCCGACGGGGCCTGGAGCGGGCCGTTGCTCACGCCGCCATTGTTGAAATAACCGGTGGTGATGCCGAAGTAGCCGCCGCCGGTCGAGAACGATACGACGTACTCGGTGCCCGCCTGGATCGGCACCGGATTCGAGAGGTTGACCTGCTGCCAGCCGTAGGAGGTCTCGTTCGTGAACGTCGCGGTGGCGAGCAGCGTGCCGGTCGAGGACCAGAGGTGGCCGACGTGCAGATAGCCGCCCATCCAGGTCTGCTTGTAGAAGCGGATTCCTGTCACCTCGCCCGCGACGCTCGACGTGAACTTCACGCCGACCTCGTAGGACCCGTAGGCATATGCGTTCTCGGGCGGAGTGTACGAGTTGGCCCAGAGTGTGTCGGCTGACGGGGCCGTGCCCGTGGTCGTCGCGCTGACCACGGAGCTGGCCGGGGATGTCCGGTTGCTCCATGTCGCCAGGACCCGGAACTCATACGTCGTACCGGCGGTCGATCCCGTGGCCTGGTAGCTCGTCGAGGACGTGCTGCCGATCTGCGTCCAGCTCGAGCCGCCGTTTGTGCTCTCCTGGATCTGGTAGCCGGTCGCCCCGGCCGGGCCGGTCCAGGCGAGGTTAATCTGCGAGGACGAAACCGGGGTCGCCGAGAGGCCCGTGGGCGCGGCCGGGGCGACGCTCACGGCGGAGGTCGTCGCGCTGATGTTCGACGTCGCATCCTTCGCGGTCACCGTCTGGGAACCAGCGGTCTCGAACGTTACCGAGAAGCTGTGCTTCCCGGCGTCGGCTGTCGTGAATGTGAAGTTCGACGGCAGGTGGGCGCGTGTGTCGGTGCTGGTGAACGAGACGGTGCCCGTGTAGCCGGTCGCCACGTTGCCGTAGGCGTCCTTCGCCGTGAGCGTGAACGTCTCGGACGCACCGGCCGCGGCGGATGAGGGCAGGCCCGCCAGGACGAACTGGCTGGCCTTCGCCGGGCTGACGCTGATCGCCGAAGAGGTCGCCGCGAGCGCCGATCCCGAGGTGTCGGTCGCGGTGACCGTCTGTGAGCCGGCCGTGTCGAGTGTCACGGTGAAGGTGTGCGAGCCCTTGTCAGCCGCGGTGAATGTGTAGCTCGACGGCAAAACCGCCCGGCTGTCGGAGCTGGTGAGCTTGACCGTGCCGAGATAGCTCGTGTCGACCGTGCCTCCCTGCTCGGCCTTGACCGTCACGCTGAACGAGCTACCTGCCGTCGCGGAGGCCGGCGTGCTGATCGCGAGGTCGACAGGCTGGGTCGGAGTCGGGGTGGGCGTGGGTGTCGAGGTGGTCGTCGAACCTTCGAGTGAGCCGATGACCAGGTTGGCCATCGGCGAGCCGAGGCCCGTGACGTAGTCATACCCCGGGCCCGCGGTGTAATTCGGGGAGCCTGTGCTCGTGCCGCTGGTGATGTCGTGGAAGTCCCCGGGATTCTGGTACAGGATGTCCATCACCTGTTGGGGATTGGTGCTGTTGAGCGGGGCCTGCCTGGCCGCGACCCGGCCCTCGTCGGCGATCGCCAGGAGCGCCGACCACTGGGGGGCGCCGGCGCTGGTGCCGCCGACCTGCAGCCATCCGTAGGTGGTCCCACTGTACGGGACCGAGTCATACACGGCATATCCGGTGCTGGGCGAGGCGTTGTAGGCGACGTCGGGGTTGGCCCGCATCGTCGTGCTGGTGACGGTGCCTTTCTGATAGGTCGGTTGATTCTCGTACGCGCTCGGACCGCCGCCGCTGCCCGACCAGCCGGTTTCCGCCGACCAGGCACCGCTGGATGTCAGGGTCAACTGGGTCCCGCCCACGGCGAGCACGTTCGGCGAGGACGCTGGCCACGAGATCGGCGCGCCGCTGTCGCCCGACGACGCGACGAACGCGACGCCGGACTTGCTGAACATGCTGTCGTATGAGGTCTGTCCCGAGAACTCCGAGCCGCCCCAGCTCATCGAGACGACGTTGGCATGAGACGCCGCGTAGCTGACGCCCTGGAGCAGGTCGTTCATGCCTGTCGAGCTGGCCTCGACCAGCAGGATCTTTGCGCCGGGGGCGATGGCGTGCGCCCACTCGACGTCCAGTGACTCCTCGAGCTCCCAGCCGCCGGTACTATCCGTGGCGGGCAGGCTCGTGCCGCCGTTCTCGTTCACCCTGGTCACGGTGGTCGCCGGCAGGCCGAACTGGGCGTCGAACGTGTTCAGGTCGGACTGGATGTTCGGGTCGTCGTAGGCGTCGACGATTGCGATCGTCTCCCCCGCGCCATTTCCGAGGGACGAGCTGATCTGATAGGCCTGCTTGATCTGGGCCGGGGTGAACGATCCGGCTGACGGCTAGCCGTCGCTGCCGATCGAGTCGAGCACAAACGTGGGTGAGGCCACCGGCAACATGCTGAGCAACTCGCGGCCTTCGAGAGATTCGACCTGAAACACCAGGCTCCTGTGCTTCGTGGAGCGGGTGCGAGGGGGACGGCGCATCGGTCTCGAACTCACGGGTGTGATTCCTTGGGGTGCAGTCGTTCGGTGCTGGGATCACGTTCGATTGTGACGAAGAGGTGGACGTTCAAGCCGGGGCCATCCTGGACCCGACTGGAGCGGGACGTGGATGGCCCCGCCGGCAATCCATCGCCTTCACGAGTGGTGCAAATGGTGGTGGAACCGGGCCATCCCCGTCAGGGGCGGTGTGCATGTTACCTGGATTGGTAATCGATCGGATCGGATCGAATCGAATCGAATCGGCAGATCGCCACACGTCCCCGTCGGCGGGCGTCACTCCATGACGCGTGGGGATGTGTTCGCCAACTCCTGAGATACGTTTGCGACAACGCGAGATCTTCGCACGAAGGTCGTCGAGGATTTCCCTGGAAGATATTAACGCTCGTAACAATGCAAATCAAGGCGCCTGATGCTGTTTCCCGGCGACGGGATACGCAGGCATTGCCGTCTGGATTCACCTGGACTCACCGGTTTGGATGGCTGCGGCGATATTCCTGTAATCCCGACTCGGGTTAGGGGCGCTTGTCAACCTGGCGGTGGGTGCATTAGACTGACTTGACCGTTTTGCCCCCGGGCAGTCGGGTGGAAGAGAGTTTGCGCGCGCAGGGTGGGAAGGCCGGTCCACCGCGGCGCCTGTGTCGGTCCGGTTGGCTTCGAGCAAGAGCAAGGTCAAGGCGATGGCAAAGTCAGAGTCCGAAAAGGACAAGTCCAGGAAGAAGCCGAAGGACAAGCCGGCCGCCCAGGCCGGTGCGGACGCGGGCAAGAAGGCCAAGGCCAAGCCCGCGGCCGACGCCGGAGCGCCGGCAGAGGCGCCGGCGGAAAAGCCCCCGGCCGCGCCCCGGCAGCCCGCCGACCCCCGGCTCAAGTACATCAAGAAGTTCCACGGCAAGTTCCTGCCCCGCGGCCCGCTGCGCGACCGGCACAAGGCCCTCATGGCTCGTTGGAATTCGGGCGAGGACCACGGGGGCGTCACCGCCGAGGAGCTCAGGTCGCTCTTCGACGACTGGAAGACCGCTCGCACCGGCCGCCGTCGGCCGGCGACGACCTCCGCGTGAGTTTGTCCGGATTGTTAGACGCTCGAACCCGAACACAATGGGGACACGCACCGCGAAGACCCGGAGGCAGTCCCCATTCTGTTCGAGCGTTTCATCAGGGGCGTCAGTGATTGCCGTTCGTCGCGAATCGCTTGACCAGGCGCAGGATGAGCGCGACCGAGTCACGCGAGCGGTCGTCAGGTGCCAGCGCGGCTGCCTTCGTGGCGAGCTCGAAGGCGGCCCTTGCGTTGCCGGCATCCTGTTCGAGCACCGCCAGCCCGAAGGCGGCCTCGAACAGCTTCGGGTTGGCCTCAAGGGCGAGGCGGTATTTTCTGCGCGCGGCGTCCATTTTCTCCTCGACAAGGTAGGTCGCCGCGATGCGGGCGGTGGCGACCGCCGGATCCGGGGCTGTCTTTGCCCCGAGCTGCCAGAGGGAACGCGCCCGGGCGGATTCGCCGAGATGCAGCCGGAGCGTTGCCAGGCGGTCGAGGGCCTCCCAGGACGAACGCTCGGGCGGCGTGGCCTTCTCGATGACGTCGGCCGCGGTCGCCGCCCGGCCGGTTGCCACGAGCTTCGTAACAAGCTGATCGAGCTCGGCCAGGTTGCTCCAGGAGAGTTTGATCGGGGCGCCCAGCTTGCCCTGGTGATACTGGCGGCCCGACTCGACTCGTCCGAGTTCCGCGGCTCCCGACGGATGGTGGGCGAGGAGGACGGCCATGCGGTCCAGAACCGCGAGCGCGGCCTCGTGCATCCCTTGTCGCTCGTAAGCCTCATCGAGGGAGACGAGCGTGGTAACATCATCCGGGGCCAGATCGTGCGCGCGCCGTAATGCATAGGTCGCCCGCGCCGTCGAAAGGTCCTGGGCCGGGTCAAACGGAAGCCGGTAGCGAGGGCTCGGTGGGAAAGGCGGGTCGCGGCCGATCTCCGTCTGCCCGAGGAACTTCCAGGCGGCGGCCGACTCGGGGTCATCCCGGAGGATTTCGCGGCAGTGATCCTCGCCGAGCCAGAGGAGCGGCCAGATGAGGTCCGTCCGGTGCGAGGGAATGGAATTCACGTAGGTGCGAATAACTTTGGCATAAGCCAGATGCTCCGCCCGGGTGGCCGCTCGTCTCGCCGCGTCCTGTCGGAAATGCCGCTCCGCGAAGTCGACCTCGTACCGGCGGACGGCCTCGACGGCCGAATCATGGACGAAGACCGAGACGATCGGGCCGAACCAGACGCACCGCCAGTGGGCGTCCGCCAGCAGCGTGGCGGCATCGAGCGGATTCTGGAACTCATGGTCGACCATGATGACCGGCCGGCCGATGCGATCGAGGTCGGCCTGCCAGCCGGGAATGTCCTTCTTCAGCTTGTAGTCGAGCGTGAGGTAGCGCCGAAAGAGGTCGGCGCCGGCGACTTCCAACCGAGGGTCGGTGAAGACCTTGCGCGCCGGACCGTTGTAGAACTCGAAGAGCGACGCATGAGCGTTGTGGAAGCTGATGAACCGCTCGGGCATCTCGGGCCGTCCGGCGAAGCGGGCCGCGTCGTGCGCGAAGAACAGCGGCTCCTCGCCCAGGCTGATCGTTCGTCCCTCGCCGGTCATCCGGTAGAACAGCCCAGAGCCGACCCAGGCCGCCACGATCAGGATCGCCGAACCGGCAAGGATCCTCGGCGCCAGCGATGCCGAGGTTCCTTCCGATGGATCCTGGCCCGTCCGCCCCACATGGCAGCGATGGACGGCCGCGGCCCATTGACCCAGGTTCCAGGCCGTGATCGTCCCGGCCACCGCCGCGAATTGATGGCTATTCCGAGTCGCCTGGAGGCTCAGGTAGCTGAATGCGGCGAACATCAGCAGGCGAAAGAGGACGAGCGACCCGGCCCAGGTCCATGGCGGGGTTGGCCTGATGTCCGACTCAGATTTCGACTTTCCTTGCTTCTTGCGCGGCGAATCGGCCTGGGACCTGTTCGCCTTCGTCCGCCGAGCACTTGCCGCCCTGGCGCTGGCAGCGTCCGTCGGGGCCGGCTGGGGAACTGTCCGCCTGGCGCCGAAGACCCGCGTGCCGACCCACCAGCAGAACGGGACGAGGAAGCTCAGCGCCCCCAGGCCCATCGTGAAGAAATGAATCTGCAACGGCAGATTCGCCAGCCCGGCCTGCCGGATGAAGAACGGAATCGACCAGAGCTCGGCGACGCCTTCCGAGAAGACCTTGTTGGTCATCGTGCCAGCCAGCTCGATCGGGAACACCGCGCCCCGGATTCCGTACGGGTTGAGCAAACACGCGGCGAACGTCGCCAGGCTGCCGAAGCCGACGATCCTCCACCACCGGACGTCCGAGACCGGTGCAGTTCGGCGGAGCATCGAGGCGACGACCATCGTGAGGAAGGCGTCGATCAGTGCGAAGGACAGCACGATCGGTCCGAGCACGAAGAGTCCGTGCGAGTTGACCCAGATGACCTGGACGAATGGCAGAAGGACCACCAGCCAGGGACGACGATCCCAGCGGCAGATCACAGCGAGGAAAATCGACAGGTCGAGGAGCGACAGCGTCTCGGGACGGACGTACATCCGGCCGCCCAGCAAGAGCAGGGCGGGTAGCCACGCCGACAACATGGCCCAGACGGGCCAGTCACGCCGTCGGGCCGTGATCAGGATCATCACCGCGATCGTCGTCACCACGCACTTGGCCAGGTTCAGCGCAACCACGCCCCAGTGGTCATAGAGCCCGCTCACGCCGATCTGGAAGAGCCAGTGCAGGTCGATCCAGGGCGCCCCTTCGCGCGTGTAGGTGAAGATGTCGGTCCTGGGGATCTGTCCCGTCTGGCGGATCAGCTGGCCGGTGCGGAGGTGCCAGAAGATGTCGGCATCCTTGAGCGGGAAAGCGCCCAGGAGGAACGTGAGGCCGAGGAACATCACGACCAGGACCACATCCGCCACGGCAGCCAGTCCGGGTCGCAGGGGCGGGTGACCAGCGGTTGCCGGTGCCGGGACGTTCTCGACCGTCTGAGCCCGAGGGGACGAGGGTGGCGAGCTCTGGGTGGTCATCGGCGAGGGGGCTCTCGGTGGTCGGCCGTATTCGGGTCGGTGCAACTCATCGGACTGGTTGGTTGCCTTTCATCGTATGTTACGCGCTGGGGGTGGCGAAACGGCAATCCCTCGACGGACCGCACGACATCTCGGCGCCGCCGTTCGGAACCTTGACGGGCGCGGCGATTCCGAACGATTCTCGGCGAACGGATGGTCCATTGGCCCCGGAAACGCTAGCCTTTAGCCTCAGGTCGCCCCGCGACCGATCCAGCCTCACGCGCAGGCGAATGGATTCACGCACCCGATCGGTGAGGATACCGCCATGACCTTCTACTGGATCTACGACATCCCGAACTGGACCCTGTTCCTGCTGATTGTGGCGACGTTCGTCGCGCTCTCGCTCGCCGGTCTGTTCGCGACCCGTCCGCTCGTGCGGAAGCTCTATGGTCCCTCGACCGACTACAACGACGTGGTCAGCTATTTCTTCGCCGGCATCGGCGTCTTCTACGGACTGGCGCTCGGCCTGATCGCCGTGGCCACGTGGGAAAACTACACCGAGATCGACGGCGTCGTCGGCACCGAGGCCGCCGCCGTGGCGAGCTTCTACCGCGATCTGGATGGATATCCGCAGCCCTCGCGCGGCCGGCTGGAAGGCATGATGCGTGAATACATCAAGTTCGTGATCGAGCGCGAATGGCCAGCGCACAAGCAGGGGATCGCGCTCGAGGACGGCGACTCTCTGCTCGATCGGCTGGAAAATGAGGTGATGAACTTCGAGCCGGGCAAGGAGCGAGAGAAGATCCTCCAGGCCGAGGTGCTTCGTTCCCTCGACACCGTGCAGGAGCAGCGGCGCATGAGGCTCCAGGCTGTGCCGACGGGGCTTCCGGCTGCGCTCTGGGCGGTCGTGCTCATCGGCGCGGTGCTCAACATCATCCTGACGTATCTCTTCTGGGTCGAGAATCTGAGCGTCCACGCGATGCTGGTCTCCATCATGGCCATCTTCATCGCGCTTCTGATCTTCCTCACGGCCGCCATGGACAATCCCTTTCGCGGCGAGTTCAGCGTATCGGCGGACGCGTATCAAACCGTGCTCGATAACGTCATGAATCGCGACCCTGGGGGCAGATAAGCTTGCCTCCGACTCCCCCCTGCCATCAACAGGGTAGGAGAATCCGTGCGTCCAGCAAGATCGGGCGGCTCGGCGCCACTCTAGGAAAAGATTCACTTGCAAAACAAAGGCACTGGGGCGTAATATAGCGATGCATACTCCGAAGTGGGAGTAGATTCGCTCCACGTTGAGGATAAGAAGGGGCCAATCATGACGATCGAGCCGAGAACCGATGATGAGGTTGTTGCGGCGCGTCGGGGCTTGAAGATTCTGATCGTTGAGGATCATCCGGGGACGCAGCGGGCCGTTCAACTGCTCCTGCGCTGGCTCAATTGCGAGGCGCGGGCGGTCAACAACGGGTGGGAAGCGGTGCAGGAGCTGCTCGCCCGTGATTACGATCTGATCCTCATGGATGTGATGATGCCCGTGATGGACGGTCTGGAGGCGACGAGGCGGATTCGCGCGGAGCGGCCGGTGGGAAGCGGCCTCAGGATCGTGGCCATGTCGGGCGACGCGACGGGCGAGAACCGGGAGATCTGTCTTGCCACCGGCATGGACGGGTTCCTGGCCAAGCCGTTCTCCGCTGATGATCTGGTGCGGATTCTGGACCAGGCTGTTTCGTGTGCGGCGATCGGTTGCTGACAGGATTCGTCAGAGCAAAGCTTTCGGAGGTACGTGAGCGGCTGCGCGGTTCGGTCCACCGATTCGAGGCCCGACCGGTGGGCGGATGACGTCCTCGCGACATCGGCGAGCCGCCCTGCGCAGACGGACGGTCAGATTCCGCGATAATGCCGAAGGCTCGCGAAACTCCGGTGCTGGAACGGCCTTCCCTGCTTGACCGATGTTCGGTGGTGGGGCCTGACCGCGTGGATCTTCCTGGCACCCTCGTGATGACGGACTCGACCATGATGGTCACGGCGTCGGCCGTGGACGGGTGTTGGGCTGGGGGGCGGGACGGGCGTGGGCAATGGGGCCGAATTGCCTGGTGATCCCAAGCCGCTTGATGGGATGGTGGGTGTCGGCGAGAACACCGGCGCCGTGAGCTGGCTCGCCACGAGGGCGTTGATCAGCCCTGGGCCGACGGGTGTACCCAGGCCGGTCTGGGTGTTCGCCGATGCGCTGGTGCTGGTGTTGCCAATGTCCGGCCAGACACTGTCCCAGCTCCAGGTGCCGAAACCGCCCCAGCCGTCGAAGCCGCCTCCGGTCCAGGGGCTGGTGATGGACGTCGCGGTGACTGCGTGAAAGCCGCTGCCGGCCTGGGCGTACAGCGAGGGGAGGGTCTGCGTGGCGCCGCTCAGACCTGGCATGCCGGTCAGCAGCCGGCCCTGGTCGACGATCGCGATGATCCCCGCCCAGGCGGGCGCGCCGAGGCTGGTCCCGCCATACGTCGCCCAGGACCCCCGCGGCGGTGCCGACTGGTCGGGGCCCGGGCCTGCGGCCGGCGTGAAGTAAACCTGCAAGCCGGTGTTGGGATCGCCGTCGAAGGCGACGTCGGGCGTACTTCGCTGCCCGGTCGACTGGACCGACCTCTGGTACGACGGCTCGGGCTCGTAGAGGCTATATCCGCCGCCGCTGTCGTACCAGGCCGACTCGGACGAATAGGTGCCGGAGGCACTCAGGTTCAGCGTGGTCGCCCCCACCGAGAGCACGTACGGCGAGGCGGCCGGATAGTCCACGCTCGCTGTATCCCCGCTGGCGGCGATGTAGGTAATTCCCGGCGTGTTGAAGGACGAGTCGTACTGGGTCTCGCCGGAGAATTCGTTGAAGCCCCAGCTCATCGAGACGACGGTGACTCCCGCCGTCTGGCTGGCCGTCTGCACGGCGGTCATCAGGTTCTGGAACATCTGGTCGTTGGTGATGCCGGCCGCGGCCTCGACGACGACGATGCTGGCGGCCGGGGCGACCGCGTGGGCGACCTCGACGTCCAGCGACTCCTCCTGGCCCCAACTGCTATTGGTCTGGTTTCCGGCCTGGTTGATCACGTTGAGCGCCGGGTCGGGTAGGCCGAATCTCTGGTCGAACGTGTGGAGGTCCGAGGCCAGGTTCGGATCGTGGTACATCTCGATCAGGGCGATCGTCTGGCCGGCGCCGTTCCCCTGCACCGACTGGCCCGAGATGGTCTGGAAAGAGATGCCATCGAGGCCATAGGCCGACGTGAGCTGCGAAGGAGTCAAACCCGTCAAGGTCGAGAGGAGGCAGCGACGATCGAGCTCGACCAGCACGGGCCGGAGGTCGCGACGAGGTCTCGGCATTGCGGGATGCCTCTCGATGGGTGCGTTCCGCTCTCCACGGGCGACTGGAACGATTTCAACATGACGGACCGCGGCGCGGCAAGGTTGTGTCGCCGACCCGTTGGCGCCGGGTCGATGAGCGGCTCAAGGGCGTCACGGCTTGACCGGATCGTTCTCGCATGCCACTTCGCCACCCGGAGCATCCATCGCGCGCGGTGGGCCAGCGCGTGGGTCGGGACTCGTGCCAGCGGCTCCGTGGTTTCGCTGGCCACCAGGTCGGCGATCAAACGGGGCGCGATGGGCGATCCGAGCCCGGTCGAGGTGTTGGCGCGCAAGGGGTGGGGCAAGGCGCCCCGGCCGATCAGCTTCACCCTGCGATGAGAGAAGGCTCCGCCGATGGGGTTATAGCCGATCGGGTTGACGCCGCCGCCCCAGGGCGAGAACGAAGGCGGCGTGCTCACCGGATGGAAATCGGCGGAGGGCAACTGGTAAAGCGCGGGCAGGGTCTGGGTTGCTCCATCGAGGCTGCCCTTGCCCTGGAGCGCCCGGCCCTGATCCACGATCGCGAGGATCGCCGCCCACGCGGGCGCACCGAGGCTGGTCCCGCCGACCGTTATCCACAGGCCCGAGGTGCTGCCGGGAGGCGTCTCGTAGACCTCGACTCCCGTGTTCGGATCGCCGTCGAAGGCGACGTCCGGGGTGCTCCGGCGTCCGATCCGCTGGACCGATCGCTGATAGGCGGGTTCCGGCTCCGCGGTGCTGTAACCGCCCTCGCTGCCGGACCAGGCGACCTCACCAAGGTAGTTCCCGGACGAATTGACCAGCAGGGTCGTACCTCCGACGGACAGAACGTTGGGTGACGAGGCTGGATACTCGGGCCCGGCCACGGTCCCGTTGTCTCCGCTGGCAGCGATGAAGGTGATGCCCGAGTGGCCGGGCGGCGTCGTGAACGTGGGGTCGAAGGCTGTTTCACTCGATGTCTCGCCGAAGCCCCAGCTCATCGAGACGACGGTGACCCCAGGCATGCCGCGCGCCACGCTCACGGCATTCATCAGGTTGCCGATCGAGTCGGACGGGGCCTCGACCACGAGGATGCTGGCCCCGGGTGCGATTGCGTGGGCCCATTCCGCGTCCAGCGACACCTCGGACGTCCAGTCGGGATTGGCGGTCGTGCCTGCCAGGTCCACGACCGACAGCGACGGATCGGCGAGCCCATTCGCCTGGTCGAAGACGTGCATGTCGGACGCGAGCGTTGGGTCGTGGTAGGCCTCGACCAGCGCGATCGTCTCGCCTGCTCCGTTGCCGGCGACTGGCGTGCCGGAGGGGGATGGAAACGAGATCGCATCGAGTCCATAGGCGTTCGTCAACTGGGCGGCGCTCAGGCCCGACGGCAGCCAGCGGACGTCGAGCCGTTCACAGGCCGGACGGAGGCCGCGGCGCGGCTTCAGCATGATGAAACCCTTCCGATCGCTGGGCAATCCGTCGCGGGTGTCTCATTGGGTGCAGCGCGCAGGACGATCGGGACTTTCCGGTGGCTGATCATCCGACCGGAAGACTCGGCAGGATCGCGACGGCCCGACCATCGGCGCCATCCGCGGTGATGGCGTCGATCCGCCGGATGTCGTCAGGCCGGTGTCGGCCCAGTTCCCCCTGAGAGGAATCTACCCCATGAAATCGGCAGGTGCGGACCGGATGCCCGACGAACTGCGGATTCCCGTTAAAGGCGCGCCTGCGGCCGTCCGGGGCATCGGGCCGACTCACCTTGACGTCCCGCCGATCGGCCCGCACGATGAGAGCCTCGATGCCCGGTCAGTCGGGCTGGTCCAGGGGATGGGACACGACGGGATTGGACGGGGCGGTGGTCGCGATGGTGCAGAGCGAGAGCGAGGCGAGCCCGAGGACGGTGCTCGTCACGGGGGCCACGGGGTTACTCGGCAGTCACGTGGCCGAGCGACTGGTCGCCAGGGGCGCTGCGGTGCGTGCCCTCGTGCGGCAGGGGAGCCGAACGGAGTTCCTCGATTCGCTCGGTGTCGAGGTCGTGCGCGGCGACCTGACGAATCCCCGCGATTGCGACGCCGCAACCGCGGGAGTCGCCCAGCTCTATCATTGCGCGGCCAAGGTCGGCGACTGGGGCACATGGCCCGAGTTTCAGCGCGGCTGCATGGACGCTACCCGTACCCTGGCCGAGGCCGCGGGCCGCGCGGGCGTGGAACGCTTCCTCCACATCAGCTCCACGAGCGCATACGGGCACCCGGCCGACCGCGAGCGCCCGGTCGACGAGACAGAGCCGCTCGGGCAGAACATCTGGTTCATGGACTACTACACCCGCAGCAAGGTCGACTGCGAGCGGATCCTCTGGGACCTGGCCGACAGGTCCGGCCTGCCGCTCACGATCATCCGCCCGAGCTGGCTCTTCGGCGAGCGCGACCGCACCACGATCCCACGATTCCTGCGGGAGTTCGGCCGTCGCCGGGTCCTCGTCCTGGGCAAGGGGGATAACCCGCTGAGCGCGGTGTACGCCGGGGTGGTCGCCGAGGCGGCCATCCTGGCGGCCCACGATCCCGGCTCGCGCGGCGAGGCCTATAACATCACCAATCAGGGTCCGATCACCCAGCGCGAATTCCTCGACCTGATCGCCGATGCGCTTCAGGTTCCACGGGTCCGGCGGCATATCCCGTATCGCGTGGCCTACGGCGGCGGATTCCTGATGGAAATGCAGGGCCGGCTCCTGCGTCAGCAGCGACCGCCGCGCGTCACCCGCTACGGGGCCTGGCTGCTCGGCCGCTACCTGGCCTACAGTACCGAGAAGGCCCGCGCGAGGCTGGGCTGGCAGCCCTCGATCGGCTACCGCGAGAGCATCGAGAGGACAATCCGCTGGTTCCGCGAGCCGTCGGCGGACCCGGTCGGCCGGACATGATTTCACCGTCGTCCGCGGGCCGATCCCTTTCTTTTCAACGATCCGCGGCTGAGCTATCTAGAAATCCAGCGGAAAAGCGGAGACGTCGCAAGGCGTTTGCCTTGGGAAACGCCGGAAACCGTCGGGTTTTTCGCTCTCGCGCGGATCATTGTTTCTTTTCAGCACCGCCAATCAGAACGGTAAGACGCCTCCAGCTTCGGGCGTATTCGTGGGCGCCCTGGGGATCGCGGGCCTGTCGTCGCGCGGGGCAATGGCCGCCGAGGCCTCGCCTCCCTCGACCGCCAGAGTGCAGCGGAATCCCAGGTAGGATGATCGCTGGTCGGAATCGACCCCGATGCGGTCGTAGACGAGCCAGTCCTTCGAAGCGCCCCGCACCGTACGCTGAATGCCTTGCCGCCGGGTTGGCGGGCCGGTCGGATCGTTGCTCGTTTCGTCATGTCGGCGGTGGTAGAATCGCGGGTCGTACCAGTCGCGCACCCATTCTTCCGCATTGCCGGCGAGGTCGAACACGCCGAAAGGCGAGACATCCTCGGGGAAGCTACCGACGATGTCCACCTGGCGGAACTTGCGGGGTCGCGACCAGCGAGGAGGCTGATCGCCCCAGGGATGACGTCGACCATCGACCGAGCGCGCGGCCAGCTCCCACTGGGCCTCGGTGGGCAGCCGCTTGAGCGCCCACATGGCATACGCCTCGGCGTCGCGGTAGCTGACGTAAACGGCCGGTGCGTCGTCGGACATCGAGCGCATCCTGGTGTCGGTCAGCCACTTGCCGGGCGGCTGGCCATGATAGCCCGTTTTCTCGAGGAAGGCGCGGAACTGGCGGTTGGTGACCTCGTACCTGTCGATGTAATAGGTGGAGACGTGCACCGCGTGCGCCGGGCCGTTCTCGCCCCTGCCGGAGTTGGTCCCCATCATGAAAGTGGCACCGGGCACGAGGACCATCGGGGTATGATCCCGCTCGCCGGCGATGACCAGCGGCCAGCCCGACTCGTGCCAGCCCGCCTCCGGCTTCGCCCGGTATCCGGGCGGAAGCGTGCGGGCGACGATGCGGGCCTCACCCGCCGGTAGGCGATCCGCACCGGCGGGGTTTCCTCCGGGTGCTCGCGCCGTCGGATTGGACCCTGGAGCCGGCACGATGATTGCCGATTCGCCGGGACCGGAAGGTGCCATCCGTGAATTGCTGGCCAGGGGAGGGTTCGTTGGCCCGCTGCCGGTTGCCAGTGTCATCGACGGCTGGCTCGACGGCGCGGCGGGCGGACGAGACGGGGCAGAGGCTGTCAACCTGCTGGCGAGCGTCAGAGCGTTCCCGGTTGATGCCGGCCCAGGGGATGGGGCGACGATCGCGGGGTTCCTGTTGATGGATGGGTTCCTCGCCTGTGAAACTCCTGGGTTAACGGGATTCGGTGGCGGCCCGACCATGGCGGTCTGCGATGGGGTCGAGGTGCTGTAGCCTGGCGGGCTCGGCCGCGGACCGGTTGGGGCCGTCGCGGCGCGAGACCCGGAGGCAGGCGATGGTGATCCGGTGCCCGCTGACACCGTGGGGGCCGGAGCGTTCTGGTGGGCGATGACGAATGGCCCGGTGGGGAAGAGTGGGAGGTTCTGGCGCGGTCGATCGAGTGCCGCCTGGGCCTCGACCGCCGCACGCGTCCCCTTGTAGACCGCGACCACGCGCTTGAGCATGGTGATCGCCGGCTTGATCTGATCGCGGCGGGCGTAGTCGCGGGCACGATCGAGCATGTAGCTCGCCTCGCCCTCGCGCGTCGGGGTCTGGCCGGGAGGCAAGGCCGATGGAAGGGGCGGCTCCGGCCCGACATCCACGACGACCAGGTCCGAAGCGGGAAACAGCAGGTAATAGATGTTCCAGCCCACCATGAGGACGCAGAATGTTATCAGGCCGCCGACGACCAGGCGTGCGCGCTGGCGCGTTTCGATCGTGTCGAACCGGGGCGTCTCCTCGATGAGGATCCGTTTCTCACCAGTCTCCGGGTCGATGGGCCGATTCTTTGAGAGCTTCGCCTTCTCGGACTGCTTGCGGGAAGACGACCTGGCGTTGCCCGGAGAATTGGAGCCCTCGGCGGATGTCTTCGCCTTTTTCTTCTTGCCGCCCGGTGTTTCCAGGGATTCCGCGGACTCCTCCGCGGGGTCGGGCTCGGTCTTCCAGAGCCGCGGGAGGGGCTGGCCGGGGACGAAGCGGGCTGGCTTTTCCTTCTGGTCGGGCTGGGGTTCCTGGGTCTCGGACATGCGATCGCACTCCCGGTTCGGTGACCGAGCGGGCTCAGGCGGTCGAGGCTCGCGATGCCCGGGACCGGGCATGCCGTCCTCGTCTGTCCGTGATCGGTTGCCGGACACGTTCAGACTAACCCGACGCCGCGATCGTCGGCAAGTCGAACCATCATCGACGAATAACGCCGGCAACATCGGCCGTCTGGAGGAGCGTCCGCGCCAGCCGATTGTCCCGGTTCACCCGTGCCTTCGGTCCCGTTTTGGTCCATAATGTGATGTGCCCGTCCAGAGAATGATCGACGCCAGGCCCGGTTCCCCGACGTCCCGATATTCGAAGTGAGAGCCTTACGGTGAGCACGTCTCCGACCGATTCTCGACCGACGACCGTTGTACCCGGCCATTCCTGCCCCGCCGACGCCGAGCACGATCGGGAGATCCCCGAGGCCGACCTGTTCAGTCCGCTCCGGATCCGCGGGGTCGAGCTGCGGAACCGCATCGTGATGTCGCCGATGTGCCAGTATTGCGCCCACGAGGGGTTCGCCGACGATTGGCACCTGGTCCACCTCGGGAGCCGGGCGGTTGGCGGTGTCGCGCTGGTGATGGTCGAGGCCACCGCCGTCACGCGTGACGGACGGATCACTCCGGCCGACATGGGAGTCTGGAGCGACGCCCACATCGAGCCATTGGCCCGGATCGCCCGCTTCGTTCATTCGCAGGGTGCCGTGGCTGGGATCCAGCTCGCGCATGCCGGCCGCAAGGCCAGTTGCGACCTCCCGTGGAAAGGGGGCGCGAGCCTGAAGACGCCCGAGGAGGGCGGCTGGCCGGTCGTCGGGCCCAGTCCGATTCCATTCGCCGAGGGCGATCCCATCCCGATCGCGCTCGACCGGCCCGGCATCGACGGGATCGCCGATGCCTTCGAGGCCGCCGCCGCCCGGGCGCTCGAGGCCGGATTCCGCCTCATCGAGATCCACTCGGCGCACGGCTATCTGCTCCACGAGTTCCTCTCGCCGCTGTCCAACCGACGGGATGACGCTCACGGGGGCTCTC
>JAKAUH010000246.1 GCA_021818605.1 Planctomycetota bacterium | reverse complement strand
GATCCGGCTATTCAGGAACAGGACGCCGTGGTTGTCGGCGTCGATCGGGGCCTCCGCATCGTGGTGGCAGCCCATGTAGTGCATGTTGTCGTTCCGGACGTCCGAAGGGCACATAAACACCTGGATGCGGGGGAAGAACGCCGACATGTTCGCGGCGGCGTAGGCACCCTGGGAGAAGTCAACATGGTTGTAGATGTTCCGTTCCTCCAGGAACGGCAGGATCTGCACGACCCAGCTCATGTGGTAGCCGACTGGCAGGTTCGAGATCGGCCCCTTAGCGTTGACCACGCCGGGCGGCAGGACCTCGTGGGTGCTGGAATAGTTCGCCAGCGCGATGCCAAGCTGCATCAGGTTCTTCTCGCACTGGAGCCGCCGCGCGTTCTCGCGCGACGACTGGACGGCCGGCAGCAGCAGCGTGATCAGGATGCTGATGATCCCGAGGACCGTGACCAGCTCGACCAGGCTGAATCCGCGGCGGTGGCGGCGGTTCATGGGAGGGTCTCCCGCAGTTGGTTCAATAGCTTGAGGAATCGAGGATCTCGCCGTCCGCCCGGGCGCCCAGCCACTGAAGGACGTCGGGCCGGATCGACGACTTGATGAAGTGGATCGAGCCGTCGCCGAAGGCGCAGTTGGCGCCGCCAGGATGGTGGCTCGCGTAGCCGCCGACGTACCTCGGCGATCCCGGCATCGCGATCGGGGCCTCGGAGACCTCGGGCGGCGGCCCGGCCGCGGCGGGCGCGGCGCTGGCCGCCTTTGAGACCACGGCCCTGGCGGCCGGCGCGGCGCCGGCGCCGGCGCCGGTGCCGGTGCCGGTTCCAGGCTGGATCGCCGGCCAGCGGCCCCGCATCGGACCGCCGGGAATGCCATTGATCAGCGTCCCCATGTTCCGCAGCGTCGCCCGCGAGCCCGAAGCCCAGCCCTCGCCGAGCCCGTCGTTGCGCTTCTCGCCCAGGAAGACTGTACTCGACATTCCGTCGGTGATGTCCTCGTAGCGGATCGCGCGGTTGAGGATGAAGCTGCCGTTGTTGGTCACGTCGATCGGCGTCTCGAGGCTGTTGTGGCAGGCAGCGTAATTCGTCAGCACGATGTTGCTGGTCGTGCGCATCGGGCCGTTGTCGGACGGGCAGAGGAAGACCCGGACCACGGTCTGCCGCGTCGTCATGTTGCGCGCGTCGTGGAGGCCCACCGACATGTTGAAGTGGTTGTAGGCGTTGCGCATCTCCACATACGGCAGGATCCGCACCAGCCAGCCGAACTGATAGCCCTTCGGCTGGTCGAGCACCGGGCCAGATTCATTGACGACGCCGGGCGGGAACATCTCGTGTGACGCCTCGTAGTTCTGGAGCGCCAGGGCCAGTTGCATCAGGTTGTTGGCGCAGGTGATCCGCCTCGCGGCCTCGCGCGACGACTGGACGGCCGGCAGCAACAGCGCGATCAGCACGGCGATGATCGCCATTACCACCAGCAGCTCGATCAGCGTGAAGCCGCCGGGAGAGTGCGGAGGTCGGGCGGGACGAAAAACTCGGATCATGGGGAATTGCCCCTTCTTATCTGGATCGGTGAAGTATTCTGAGACTCGCATGGCTCGCAATCGCGAGTGATCGTCGGATCGGGGATCAACCCGGCCGGGCCGGCTTCTCGCCAGAGAGCCGGACCGTCGCCCGTCGCGTGCGGCGAATCCGGCGCGGCTCGTCGAGCGGGTAGTCGGCCCGGACGCGGATCGTCCGCTCGGACGGGTCGGCGCGGCCGCGCTCGACGTCGATCCGCACGGAGGCGCCATCGGCCGAGTCGAGGGCGCGGGCATCGATCGCCCAGGTCTCGCCGGTGTATCCCGGGTCGGATTCGAGGCGATGGACCGCGCGGCGAATGGCGGCCTCGGCCAGCAGGCCGGCCTGAGCGCGGCGCTCCGCCGCCCGCGTCTCGTCGCGCTGCGCCAACCCGGCGCGGAGCAGCGACAGGGCGATCATCACCAGGACCACCAGGACGACGATCATGACGACCGCCACGAAGCCCGGTCGCGATCGAGAGTACGTCGATGTCGGGCGCCTCATCGCGTCGGCCCTCCCTTCGGCCTGGCGACGGCCTCGATGCGGTCCTTGCCGGGCAGCGCGAGGATCTCGATCGGCCGGGGCGGCTCGGTCCGGCCTTTTCGCGACTCGTGGCGGACGACCAGGGCCAGGAATCGCCGCGGCCCGTCGTCGCGTTGCTCGAACCGGGCCGAGCGGTCGCGGCCGATGACGTACGACTCGCGGCGCGTGACCTTGCCACCGGCCGCCGACTCGACACGTTCGACCCGGCCGGCTTTGGCCTCGTAGGCCACGGTGATTCCGTTTTCGAGCGCCAGGCGGAGTTTCCTCTCGCTTAGATCGCTGTCACCCAGTGGGGACGCGGCATGAACGTCCTCGCGAAACTGCTCGGCCAGGCGGTTCAGGCCCGCCGCGGCGCTGCGACGGGCCTGGCCGTCGCCCGCGGCGCGCCAGAGGGTCTGGATCGAGACGGCGCATAGCCCCAGCAGGATCGACGCGCAGGAGATCACCACCATCATCTCGATCAGCGAGATCCCGCGGCGATTCGACCGGACGGGCGGTCTTCCTCTCGTTCGGCGGATCATGGCGACCTCCTTCCGGGCGATGGCGATGGCTCGATCCAGGTGACGAGCCGGACGGGCGCCTCCCACTGACCGGCGGAATCCCTCCAGCGCAGCCGGACGGCGACTCGCCGCGACGACACGCCGGAGACGGGCTCGTCGTGGACAGTTATGTTCATCTCTGCGCCGGGGAGGGCGACTGCTGCGTCCGGTGAGAGCCTCACGGCACTGGCATTTTGCGGAGTGATCTCGTCGTACGGCCGTGCGGTGATCCGTTCCATGGCGTTGGACACCTCGACGAGCGCTCGCTGGCGGCGTTCGGCGGCCCGGCGCTGCTGTCCGACCTGGCCCAGCACCTTGACGGTCAGCGACAGGATGACCGCCAGCAGCCCGGCCGCGATGACCAGCTCGATCAGGAGCGAGCCGCGATGCGGCGATCGGATGTCATGGTTCGCGGGGGTTTTCATCGGTCTCACCATTCCACCAGCGCCTGCATGATCGACACCAGCGGGAGGAACAATCCGAAGCAAAGGAACGCCACGACCACGCCGACCGCGATGACGACGAAGGGAAACAGCCCCTGGGTGAGCACCTGGATGCGGAGCTGCTGCCGGCGCTCGGCGGTGTCGGCCAGCTCGCGGCAGGCCCAGGCGAGGTTGCCGACCGACGCGGCCGAGGCGAGCACCTCGGCCTCGGCCTTGCCGATCACGCCGGTCTTCCACAGGGAATCGATCCAGTCGGCACCCCGGCGAACGGCCAGCGCGGCCTTCGCCAGCCGGCGGCGAATCCATCTTGCCGGGTAGCGCTCGGCCATCACGACGAGCGCCGAGGCGATCGGCTGCCCGGCCTCGATCGGCAGCGACAGCGCGCGGAGCACCAGCGCCGCATGCCGTCGCGGCAGCAGCCGGTCGAAGATCGGGACCCGGTAGTTCATCCAGCCGCCGAACGACAGCGGCACATAGATCAGCGCGGCGAGCTCGGCCAGCATGATCAGGGCGACGATGGGGCCATTGTCGCGGATCATCGTCAGCAGCCGGAGGGTCTCGACCGAGATCAACGGCAGCCGCACCCGGAAATCGGCGCAGATGGCCTGAACCTGGTCAGGAACCTGCCGGGGTGGGAACACCAGAAA
>JAKAUH010000192.1 GCA_021818605.1 Planctomycetota bacterium | reverse complement strand
CCGTCGACGGCGGCATGCGCCGCGATGGCGGCCTGGACTTTCTCGAGTACGGCCGATTCGGCACCCAGGACGGCCGGGATATCCATCACCTCGGCCAGTCCTAGCACGCGGGGCCGGGCGAGTAGCTCGCGGACCTCGGCCGGGCCGAGCTCGGCACCGGCGTCCTCGCCTTGCATCGCCGGCACGCAGGAGGACGCCATCTGGAACAGGTCCAGCGGCAGCCCCTCGCTGGCGTTTGCCAGCATGTCGATGCCGCGGACGCCCATCACGTTGGCGACCTCGTGCGAGTCCGAGATGATCGCCGTGGTGCCCATCGGCACGATCAGCCGGGCCAGCTCAGCCGGGGTTAGCAGCGTGCTTTCGATGTGCATGTGCGCGTCGATCAGGCCGGGGATCAGGACCAGGCCCTCGGCCGTGATCGTCTCGCGGGCGAGCCACTCATGGCAGCCGACGCCCGCGATCCGGCCGTCGGCGACGATCACGTCGGCCGGCTCGACGCGACGGTTGAAGACGTTGACGACCCGGCCGCCGGCGATCAGCAGGTCGCCCGGCTCCTGCCCGAGCGCGACCCGGATCCTCCGCCGCGCGCAGGCCACCGCGCCCGCCATGTCCGCCGGCGAATGGCCGGCCTCCTCGTGCCCTTGCCCTCGATCACGCCGCATGACGACAGGTCTCCTCCTCCGCCCACGTCAGGCTGGAAAGCCTGACCGACCTTCACGCTGGCGTAACATCAGGCGTCCCGGCGCGGGGAGGGCGGCCGGTCGTATTCTGGCTTTCCAAGGAGAATCGTGCCGTCGATGTTAGGCTCGCCGGCCGAGGCCCGTCAAGCCGGTCCGGGACTTGCATCCACCCTGGCTCGGCCCCGTCGCGGGAGGAGCCCGGTCGTCCCGGCGGCCGCTTCGACCCGCCAAAACCGCCCGGTCTGGCACCACTGGGTCCTTGTCGCGCAGGACGCTTCTTCCTACCATGTGCAAAGATTGGGCGAAGAAGGTGTTGCGATCTCGTGGAAGGACTCTCTGAGCCGAGCCCCGCCGGAGTCTCCGGTCCTCGACCTGGACCCCTCCAAACCCACCAACCCAACCCGGCGGCCAGGGTCTCGAGTGACCTGACCCTCGCCGGTCAGAATGAGGCCGAAGTGATCGTCCCGCGCACCCGCGAGTCCAGACCGAAATTCAAGCCGTTCGAACTGGGCCTCTCGGCACCCTGGCTGCACCGGCCGCCCCGGCGGCTCCCCCGGCCCGTCCACTTCAACCCCCGCGAGCAGGCCCTGGTCGAGCGGATCAAGCGGCTGAAGAAGGAAGCCGGCTCGCATTCCCCCAGTGCGTGGACCCTCGCCAAGCTCATCCCCGAGCTGCGCCTGAAGGTCGACGCCTGCTTCCTCTCGAATCCCTACGCGACGAACCTGTTCCTGATGCACCTCCATCGCGAGGTCATCCGGCCGAAGAAGCTCCGGGCCTTGCTGGAACTCTACCCGTCGCAGAACCGCGTGATCGCCGCCAAGCTCGGCCGGGTTCTCGACCAGAGCGCCGATTCGATCTTCGTCGGCAACGGCGCCATCGAGATCATCCAGGCGGTGCTCCACCGGTTTACCAGGGATAAACTGCTGGTCAACCTGCCGACCTTCTCGGCCTACTACGAGTTCGCCCGCCCCGATACCCGCGTCGTGTTCAACCACCTCCGCAAGGAGGAGAACTTCCGCTTCGACCCCCAGCGGTATCTCGAACTGGTCCGGCGCGAGCGGCCCGACACGGTCGTCCTGATCAACCCCAATAACCCCGACGGCGGTTATATCCCATATGCCACGATGCTCGAGCTGCTCGACGAGCTGCGCGAGGTGCCCAACGTCATCGTGGACGAGAGCTTCATCCACTTCGCCACCGAGGGCCCAGGCTTCGCCTATGCCAGCGTCGCCGACGAGGTGAGCCGGTTCCCGAACCTGATGGTCCTCAAGAGCATGTCCAAGGACTTCGGGATCGCCGGGATTCGCGCGGGCTACGCCGTGATGGCGCCCGACCGCGTGCGGTCGCTGCTGGACAATGGCTACCTGTGGAACTCCTCGGGCCTGGCCGAGTACTTTTTTGACCTGTACTCGCGCCCCGACTTCCAGGAGCGGTACGAGCGGGAGCGTGTCCGGTTCATCCGCAACTCGCGCCGGTTCTTCGCCGCGCTGGCCCGGCTCCCGGGCATGCACGTCTATCCGACGCACGCCAATTTCGCCCTGGTCGAGCTTCAGAACGGCCTGAGCGCCGAGGACCTGGTCTGGCGGATGCTCGTCCGTCGCGGGATTTATACCCGCACCTGCGACGACAAGCGCGGGCTCGAGCCGGGCAAGTTCGTCCGCATCGCCGCCCGCAACCGCCCCGAGAACGCCTACATCATCCGCTCCCTCCGCCGGATGCTCGGCTGAGCCGAGCACCTGACCCGGCGGCAACTGTCCCACCGCCCGGCCGGACGACCCGTCGACATCTGCGGACTCGCCTCGGCCCGTGCCGAGGTGGCTCCGCAGCCACGCGCCCTCAGGCGGCCGGCCCGGCCCTCGATTGGCTTCGTTCGCGCGATTTCCGCACCGAAGTCCTCTCCAGCCGCCTGCCATTCTGGCAGTTGGGTTCGTTCGCGCGATTTCTGCGTTCAAGGAAGCCTGCCCAATCGCGAAGACAACGTGAAGATTGGGTTCGTTCGCGCGCTTTCCACGCCCGAAGTCCGGGCAATTGTTAAGAACGCGTGAAGGTTGGGTTCGTTCGCGCGGTTTTCGCCTCGTGGAACCGCTGATCCTCGCCAGGCGAGCCAGAGACAACAATCCATGCTGAAAAGCGATGACGAACCCATGATTGCGAGCAACCATGCGTCCAAAGAGAGTCCCCCGGCGGGATGCGTCCTCACGATGGATCCCGCCCGCGGGCCTTCGTGCCCGGCTTTTGCCATCTGCTACCATCGACCGATTTGTCAAAGAGCTTCCTTTAAATAGACGCGGAACCTCGGGATTTGTTCTCGCTTTTTTTTCCGGTGTCTGGATTTTGCCGGCCATTGTCCTGTGTAATCCAGAGAATCAGATCAATCGTCCGGACTGGACATCTCTGCTCGACGCCGATCCAGGAGGGCGAGTCGTACAACGTTTGCTGGGATGCCTCTCGCGATTTGGGGGATGACTTCGATGCGAGAACCGTGCTCGGTGGGATGGCCTGGGGCCGGACGAGTCTTCTTTCTCACCCTGGCCATGTTCTCTTTACCGGTCGGGTCGGGCCTTCGCGTTTGCGCCCAGGAGGACGACGAGCGCGCCTTGAAGGAGCGGGTCAGGAACGAGTGGCCCGCCGCCGTGGCGCGGCTGGAGGCGCGGTATTCCCGGGTGACCCTGAAGGGCACCCTGACCGAGGTGCGGCGTTCTGGGGGCCCCGGCGGCGGCAACGGCGCGGGGCTGGCCCCAGGAGCGATCGAATCCACCTCGTCGCGACAGCTCGTACTCCGGGCGAGCGACGGCCTGAAGAAGTACGAGCAGGGGCTGATCTTCGCCCGGGTCTATGATCCGAACACGCGCAGCCTGCGCCCGGTGATACCGGTGGCCACGACCAGGTCGGTGGGCTGCCTGGGGCGAGATTAGGCAATTCCCGGCAATTAGTCTCGGAAGAATTCGTGATTTCTGTTCTAATCGCTTCCCAGTGACCTCGGATTCGAGAGCCGACGCCAGGGAGGTGATGATGGAAGGTCTCACGAAGGAAGTGATTG